>JANNUY010000899.1:0-4078 GCA_031414155.1 Acidobacteriota bacterium | reverse complement strand
TAAGCGGTCACCAATTCCGGCTGCGACGTGCGTCACACAAGCGTCGCAGCCTGTTTGAGCGAAATGGCTTTTTCGGTAGATTCTTTGCAGAACATCTCGCTCACTTGGATAAGCGGAAACAATTTTGAAAAACTGGAATTTGAAGAGAATTTTTTGCTGGCTCTAGTGACGAGCAGCGACTGCATAGTATATTTGTGTTGTTCTATGACAGGTCTGGAAAGTTTGACTGAGAACTCAAAGAAAAAGTAACACTACAATTTTATTTCAGCTGGGCGACGAGCTGTCTGGTAGATAAAAACGTTGCATGAAGAACTTACGATTCGCAATTGTTGGAGCTGGATTCTGGACACGCTATCAACTCGCGGCGTGGCAGGAATTAACGGGTGTTGAGTGCGTCGCGCTTTGTGACCTCAACCGCCAAAAAGCTGAAACGATGGCTACGAAATTTGGCGTTCCGGCGATTTATGACGATCCACAGGAAATGCTTAGTCGTGAAAAGCTTGATTTTTTAGACATTATTTCAGAAGTGCAGACACACAGCAGTTTAGTGCATTTAGCAGCAGCACATCGTCTGCCGGTGATTAGCCAGAAACCGATGGCTACTATATTGTCTGAAGCTGAAGAAATGGTACGCGTTTGTCGTGATGCCAAAGTTCCTTTTTCGGTGCATGAAAACTGGCGGTGGCAGACTCCGCTTCGTCAGTTGAAAAACGAATTAGAACGCGGCACAATCGGAAAGCCGTTTCGAGCGCGAGTGCATTTCTGCTCTAGTTTTCCGGTTTTCGATAACCAGCCATTTTTGAAAGAATTGGAACAATTTATCCTGACCGACATTGGCAGCCACATTTTTGATGTCGCACGATTTTTATTTGGCGAAGCGCGTACGCTTTATTGTCAAACGCATCGCATTCACCGCGAAATCAAAGGCGAAGATGTCGCTACCGTGATGATGGCGATGAAAGATGAAGTGTCCGTAGTATGTGAAATGAGCTATGCCAGCCGGACGGAACACGAACGATTTCCTGAAACCTATGTGTATGTGGAAGGCGAAGACGGCTCACTTGAATTGGGACCTGATTACTGGATTCGAGTGACAACTAAATCCGGGACTAATGCGAAAAGGTACCCGCCGCCGCAATACAGTTGGGCTGATCCGGCGTATGCTTTAATCCAATCAAGCATGGTTCCTTGCAATGCCAATTTACTGGCTGGAATCCAAGGACGCGGCGTCACTGAAACGACAGCGGCAGATAATTTGAAAACCGTCCAATTAGTTTTTTCCGCGTATGAATCGGCTCGCAGTGGCAAGGTAATTAATCTCAATCATTCGGTTGAAGTCGGTGATGGAGTACAGCAATAGTCATGAAAGATTATAGAAATTCATTTCTAAAAATAGCCATCGTAGTGTTCATTGGTCTGTTGAGCTGGGCATTGGTTCCGACAACAGTTATGAACGCAAAATCGTTTGTTCAGACTTCGACGATCAGTACCGAGGAATTAAGTTTTTTTGAAAAGAAGATTCGCCCCGTACTCGTCAATCAATGCTATCAATGCCACAGCGCGACGGCGAAAAAGCCTGCGGGCGGATTGTTGCTCGATTCACGCGAAGCTATGCTGAAAGGCGGTGTATCGGGGCAGGCGGCAGTTGTCCCTAACAATCCCCAAGCGAGTTTGTTGTTGCAGGCAATTCGCTACACCAACCCCAAATTGCAAATGCCGATGACCGGAAAATTATCCGAAGAAGTCATCAAAGATTTCGAGCAATGGATTCAGATGGGCGCTCCCGATCCGCGCACGATAACTGTGACCGCCGCAACGAAGCAGCCTTACGATTTCAACGAAGCCAAAATGTTCTGGTCGTTTCAGCCGCACAACGCCGTTGCGGTTCCTGCTGTTAAATATCAGTCGTGGTCGAAAACGCCGATAGACAATTTCATTCTCGCTGCGCTTGAAAAGAAAAATCTCAAACCTGTCAGTGATGCCGACAAGCGCACGTTAATTCGTCGCGCGACATTCGATTTGACGGGCTTGCCGCCGACGCCGCGCGAGATCGAAGCCTTCATAAACGACAGCGCGCCGAATGCGTTTGAGAAATTGGTTGATCGCTTGCTGGCTTCGTCTGCTTATGGCGAACGCTGGGGGCGGCATTGGCTCGACTTGGTGCGCTATGCCGACACTGCCGGATGTGCTTCAGACTTTCCCGTGCCGTCGGCTTATAAATATCGCAACTACGTCATTCAGGCGTTCAACGACGACAAGCCATACGCTCAATTCATCCGCGAACAACTCGCGGGCGATTTGTTGCCGATCAAAAGTACCAACGAAAAAGCGGCGGAAGCTGAACGGCAGGAAAAAATTCTCGCTACGGGTTATGTCGCCATTACGCGGCGGTTCGGTTCGCGCGACACCGATGACAATCTGATGATTGACGACACGATTGATAATGTGGGCAAGGCATTTTTGGGCTTGAGCGTATCGTGTGCGCGTTGTCACGATCACAAGTTCGACCCGCTGCCGACGCGCGACTATTACGCGCTGTATGGCATTTTCAAAAGCACGCGCTTTGCGTTTCCGGGAACCGAAATTTATCGGCGACCTCATAGTCTGACGCCGCTCGCGCAAGGCACAGCCGCCGCCGAACTGGAAAAATATCAAAACGAAGCGCGCTACTTGGTCTTAAAAGTCGAAGCCTTAAACGTTGAGCGCGGTTATGTGAAGGGGCGGCAGAATCAGCAAAAGGTAACGCCAGCCTTGTTGGCGCAAGCGGCGGGCAAGGGCTTTGAAACCGATCAAGTCGGGCGCGTCATTGACCCCAATAAGTTAGGCGAAGAAGACCACGATGACCGCAACCGCATCGTCGGCAAGGCTTCGCAACGCACCCTCGCCGAGATTGAGGTCGAACTCGATAAAGTAAAATTGCGCCTGTCTGAATTGAGCGACCAGCCCAAAGTCGAACACGCTTATGCCGTGTCAGAAGGCAGTGCGGCAGACTCACGCATTCAACGCAAAGGCGATAACAAAAACCTCGGCGACGTTGCGCCGCGCGGCTTCTTGCAAATTCTCGGCGGCGCGCGCTTGCCCGAAAATCATCAAGGTAGCGGACGCCGCGAACTCGCCGATTGGATTGCCGATGCAAAAAATCCGCTGACGGCGCGCGTGATCGTTAATCGCGTCTGGCAGCATCATTTCGGCAAAGGTTTGGTGCAAACGCCGAATGATTTTGGCGTACGCGGGCTGGCTCCGACGCATCCCGAATTGCTCGATTACATCGCCGCGCAATTCATCGCCGATGGTTGGTCGTTCAAAAAGATGCACCGCCGAATGATGCTCTCGCACGTTTACCAACTCGCAACCAGCGGAACCCAGCCAGCAGAAGATGCGACGAACAATTTGCTTTCGAGTTTTAATCGCCGTCGCCTCTCGGCTGAAGAGATCAGAGACGCGATGTTGTCGGTGAGCGGTACGCTCGAACCCAACGTGAACGGCCCGCATCCTTTCCCGCCCGAAAAAGATTGGCGTTACTCGGTTCACAATCCGTTTGTCGCGGCTTATGAACACAACGGACGCGGTGTTTACCTGATGCAGCAACGCATTCGCGCGCATCCGCAGCTGGCGATTTTTGACGGTGCAGATACGAATGCTGCGACGGGCGAACGGATGTTAAGCACTACGCCGTTGCAGGCGCTGTTTATGATGAACGATCCCTTCGTGCATAAGCAGGCCGACCAGTTCGCCGTGCGCGTAGGGCTGGCGTTTGCTGATGACACGCAACGAATTGATTACGCCTATCGCCTCGCGTTTGGACGCAAGCCCACGACGGCGGAAGTTGAAAAAGGACTGCGATACTTGCGCGACGTTCGGCCTGATCTTGCCTCGGTCAAGGTAGAAGAAGAAGTGCAAACGCGCGCCGCACTGGCGAGTTACTTGCGCGTGTTGTTGAGCAGCAGCGAGTTTATTTTTGTTGACTGAAAGAATAGCAACGCGGATGACGCGGATGGTTTGGATTAAGACGGATCAACCCTTTCTGGGTTAGAAATGAGGCGGGGAATTGGAAAGCACTCAAGCGAAAAACGAGTTG
>JANNUY010000898.1:0-1180 GCA_031414155.1 Acidobacteriota bacterium | reverse complement strand
AGCGGCTGCCGCGTGCATTCAGCGAATTGAATGACGCACCCGGCAGCGACTTTCCACGCCGCGCAATGAATCGTCACCCCCAACCGCGCAGCCAGTTCACGCGCCGTGATTGCACCGAAACGATCTCGTAAAGTTGCAGCGATTTGCGCTGGCGTCAATATGTCACCTTAGCTTCGCCCTTGAATTTATTTGCGCTGATCGGGCGATTGAGTTTGTATTCGTCGAACGTGAGTTCTTCGAGCTTTTCGCCGTCGCGCAAAATGGTGATGCGGTGCGGCAATTGAATGCCGTTGAGATTGCGATAATCGCCCAGCATCCAGCGCATTTCGTGACGTTTCATCGGTTGGGTTCTGGCTCTGAGTTCTTGCTGATAGCGCTGCCAGCCGCGCCGCCGATAATTATTGTCAACGGTGGCGACATCCATCGTGATGGTGGGCCGCAAGGCTTCGTGAAAGGTGAAGGCCAGTGCGACGGGCATACCGGTTTGCGGATGCAGCAAGACAAACGGGCTGAAGTTTTCGTTGCGCGCCAGCACGACCTCTACGCGCTGGTTGCCGATTTCGTAATCACCCAAATAAATCCAATTTACTTTCACGCCCGGCGGCGGTTGCAGCAATACGAGCAACGTAAAAATGCTGAGTTGTTGCTGTACGCTTTCGGTTTGAAAGTTCAACGTGCGTTCGACATCGCGTACGTCTACCAGGCGTTGCTCGCGTCCGCCCGAACGCACACGCAGCGGCGGATCGCGGAACGCCGTGCCGTCATTGATGATTTCTTCGTAACTATAACCCCAGCCATAAAGCGTCTTGCTCGCCAGCCGTTTGCGAAACTGTCCGGGCAGCGCGAAATCCAACTCGAACTTGCCGCCGATAACTTTTTCTTTTTCTTCGATTTTGGTCGGCCCCTGGACGCTGACATATTTCACAAAGCGTTGCAGCTTGGCTTTGGTCGAGAGGGTTTGCAGTTGGGTCAACGCCGCGCCGCCCAATGCCTGTCGTGCTTTTTCGATCAGGGCTTGTCCGCGTTCGGCGCGCCCGCGCTCGTCTTCGCCGTTAGCCGACGGTAACGGCGCTGAAGGAGCCGGACTGGGCGCTTGGGCGAACGTGGCGCTGATGACCAGCGCACACATTGCCGCGAGCCATAAATAGTTTTGTCGAGTTTTGAGAAGACTTTCCACGGT
>JANNUY010000897.1:0-7321 GCA_031414155.1 Acidobacteriota bacterium | reverse complement strand
GACTTGCGGGCATTGATGACCTGTTGGCGCGTCAGGCCGAATAACTCGGCGATGCGCGCGTCTTCGAGCGGCAGTTCATGCCAGATATTGGCGAACTGTTCCGCTGTCATTGCCAGCGTCGCTGCCAGTTGCGCCAGCGTGGCGATGCGTGTGATGGGGAAAAACGCGATGCACCCGCGCCCCGCTTCATCGCGCAAATTGAGCAAGATTGCGGCGCGTTGATGAAGCGGCAACTCATTTACTTCTTCCCACAACCGCGTGAGGAAGGCGCGCTGTTCGGTGAGTTGCGCCGGATCGGCTGCGGTGGCTCGATGCTCAGTCAGCGCCGCGTCGCCTGCCTCTTGCAGTTCTGACAACGCCAATTTATCGGCCAGCCAGGCGACGAGTTCGTTGAGGGGAACCGGCGCGGTCGCGTGATTGAAAATGGCGGTGAGCCATTCGATCAAAGCCGCGCCGAAACTTTCTGAAGGCTGAACTGCACACCGCTGGTTTTGCCACACGAACGTGCGGTCGTCGAGCAACTGCACTAACCGCCCAGCGGGCAGCGGCGCGCGCGCGCCTTGCCACACCGCAAACCCGGCGACGGCCCTGTCGTTTGCGCGCCACTGCGCGAGGCCGCGTTGCCGCGTCAGCGCGTAAAGCACGCGATTGCGCAAGGCCTGAAAGTGCGGATACTCGCGACGCAAGCGGCGCGCGCAAACGCGCCAGGCAATCGTCGCGGCGAGCTTGCGCACCGTTTCGCCCGCAGCGTTTTCGCCCGCAGCGTTTTCGGCGCATGGAAGGCGTTGCCACAATTGCACGCGCGCTTCCTGAAAGTGGTCTTCGATCTCGTTCGGACACGAACGCAGCTTAAAGCGAATGATGGCAAGCAGCACTTTTTCGGCTTCGGCCAGTTGAGTGTGCAGGCCGTCAGCGGTCGCGTCGGATTGTGATTTATGTTCGTTCAAATGGTTTAGATGATGGTGCGCCTTGCGCAAACCTGCGGTCAGTATCTATAAACCGTATGCGCGCGCCAAGCCCTTTCAGGCCAAACGCGCCAGGTCGTCATTCATTCGATTCACATGAAACTCTCAGCACAAGACATTCAGCCGATTCTCGAACTATACGATCAGGGTTTGTATTTGCAGGCTCACGCCGCTGCGTTGAAATTTGCGCCGCTCAGGGAATGGCAGGGAACCGACGCGCAAGTGTTGGCCGGACGGATGTGTTATGCGCTGGGCGCCGCGCGTCAGGCCCAGCGGTTGCATTACAGCGCGTGGCGGCACGACAAGGGGCACGCCGAAGCGCGTTATTTTTATGCGCGGGCTTTGAGTGATCGTTCGGGTACGTTGCGCGATTGGTGGTTTTTGCAATCCATCGGCGAAGTGCTGCCCGACGCGACGCCGAACGTACAGGCTGACTGGTACGGTTTGCATGCGCAATTGCTCGGCAACCTGCGCGACTTTGACCGGGCTGAAACGGCGTTGGCAAAAGCCGAAGCCTGCGCGCCCACCGACCCTTACGTATGGGTCGAACGCGCGGGCTTGCTCGAAGCGGAAGATCGTTACCCCGAAGCCTTGCAAGCCGCTGAACACGCGCTCACGGTGCGTCCGTGGTATCGTCCAGCGGTTCAGACAGCGGCGCATTTGCTGGTCTTGTTACAACGCGAGCAGGAAGCACTGAAGCTGTTGCAGGAAGCCGCCACGCGCATCGAAAGCGGTTCTATCGTCGGGCAATTGGCGCAACTGCAAAGTGATCGTGAGATGTATCAGGAAGCGCGCGCGAGTTGGGAACTGTTTGTCGAACGCATGCCGTTGCTCGATAAAGACGATGAACCGTGGCTCAACGCGCGGCGCTCTGACGTAGCTTATCACTGCGGCGATTACGCGGCGGCGTTGGAACTCGCCGAAAAATCGAAAGGCTATTTTTTCAAGCGCGTCGCTGAAAACATGCGCGCCGCACAAGCCAATGACGACGAGCATAAACGCATTACGTTGCCGGTGAATTTCATTCGCCAGCATCACATGACTTGCGCACCGGCTACGCTCTCGATGATCAGTCGCTATTGGCAAAAGTCGGTTGAACACGTGGGCATCGCCGAACAGATTTGTTATGGCGGTACGACCGATTACAGCGAACGCAAGTGGGCGATGGAACAGGGTTTCGTCACGCGCGAGTTTTGTGTGAACCGCGACGACGCCGTCAAACTCATCACGCGCGGCATTCCGTTCACACTAGCGACGGTTGATCCAGGCAATGCGCACTTGCAAGCCGTCAGCGGATACGACGAGCGGCGCGGCACGTTGTTGTTGCGCGACCCTTACACCAGCAGCCTCGGCGAAGCCCTCGCTGACGAACTCGTCAAACACTATCGTTCAAGCGGCCCGCGCGGCATGGCGCTCGTACCCCTAGACCAAGCCGACCAACTCGCCGATTTAGACCTCAAAGACGCAGCGCTTTACGACCACGTCTATCAAATTCAAGACGCGCTTGACCGCCACGACCGCGAATCCGCGATGACCGTGTGGCAAACGCTGCAAACGGCTGAACCCGAACATCGCCTCACGCATTGGTCGCACTTGATCATCGCGTGGTACGACGACGACAACGCACACATCCTTGCCAGCGTAGAAAAACTGCTCGAACAATTTCCCGAAGACGCCAATCTCAAGATGAGCAAAATTTTTGCGCTGCGTACTTTGTCGCGCAGCGAAGAACGTCTGGCTTATCTCGCTGAACTTTGCGCGTTGCATAAACGCGATGAGCAAGCGGTTGATAACGACTCGGCTAAAGATTTGGTGGCGGACGCTGATAAACCAGCGGTTGATAACGAGGCTGTTAGTGGCGTGGTTATTCCTTCTTCGCAAGGCGGCGATGATGGTGATGTGACCCAAGTCCCATCGCCAGCCGACGACCAAGAGTTAACTGAAAAAGAAAAGAAAGAATCGCGGCGTTATTTCGACCCTTTGTTTTGGCAGCAATATGCCGAAGAACTTAGCACCGACGCGCGTCGGCACGGCAAGGCGTTGCGCTTGTTGCAGCGCGTGTTGCGTTACCGTTCGCAAGACGCGCACAGCATTTATATATTGGCGAACATCTTGTGGGCACAGCGTCGCTTTGACATCGCCACCGAACTCGATCGTTTTGCCGCGTGTTTGAAAGACACGAGCGAGCCTTACGTCCAATCTTATTTCGTAGCCACGCGCCACCTGCGGCAAACACAAAGCGCGTTGCAACATTTAGAAAATCGCTTCAACCGGTTTGGCAAACGCAACAGCGCTCCGGCGCGTACGTTGTCGAGCGCGTTGGAACAAGTCGGCGACGACGTACGCGCATTGGCAGTACTCGACGAAGCCCTGGCGCTGCGGCCTGAGGACGGCGAGTTGTGGCTTTACGCCTCAGACGCGCACGCGCGCAACGGCAATTTCGACCAAGCCGAAAAGTTCGCCGCCCAGGCCGAAGGCAAAGCACCGCGCACGTCATGCTTACGCGGCAAGGCGCTCATCGCATTTTATCGCGGCGCGTTGGCTGAAGCCTTGCAACACTGGCGCGATGTGCTGGCTGCTGAACCGCAAGCCATAGACGCGACGCGCAACGTGTCTCGCTTGATCGCCGAGACCGAAGGCCGCGCAGTGTCAAACGCTTTTTTGCGCGAACAGTGCGAACGCTTCCCGCATAACTATCCGCTCAATCAAACGCTGGTCGAAGCCTTGCGCGAAGACCCCGCCGAAGCCGAGCAAGCCTTGCGCCGCTTGATTGAGATTGATCCGAACGAAGCCTGGGGGCGGCGCGAACTGGCTTATAAGTTGATTGAATTGCAACGTTACGACGAAGCATTAACGGAAGCCGAGGCCGGACGCGAACTCGAACCGCAAAGCGCCGCCAGCTTTTGTGCGCTCGGCGCAGTGCAAGCCGCGCGCGGCGAGTTAAACGCCGCCCGCGCCAGTTATCAGCAAGCCATACGCTTATCGGCTGACACCGATTTCGCCATCAGCGAATTGATGAGCATTTCGCATACGCCTGACGAAAAGCGCGAAGCGTTGAGCTTGCTTGCCGATGAATTGACCAAGCAGGTCACGTTCGGCGACGGCGTGTTGGCCTATCGGCAGTACGCAAACGCTACGTTGCCGATGGAGGAAGTGCTGGCGTTTTTGCACCGTGCGCTCGACGCGCGCCCTGACTTGCCGCTGGTGTGGACGGCGATGATTCAGCAACTCATCGAAATGCAGCAACTTGACGAAGCGTTGCGCGTGGGCGAAGAGGCTACGCAACGCTTTCCGCTGTTGCCGCGCTTGTGGCTTGATCTGTCGTTTGTGCAACAAGTGCGGTTAAACGTCGCGGGCGAAATCGCCGCGTTGCAACAGGCGCTGCGCATTGCTCCGAAATGGGGACACGCAGCGCAAACGCTGTCAGACGCTTATCTGCGCGTGGGCGAAAAAGCCAAAGCTATCGAAGTTTTAGAACGCGCCATCGCTCTCACGCCGCTCGATGCGACCAATCACGGCTATCTCGCCGACGTGTTGTGGAAGTTGGGCGAAAAAGACGCGGCGCTCGTGCGCATTCAACAAGCCCTGAAAATCGAACCCGAATATGAATGGGGCTGGCGCGCGTTGCGCGATTGGTCGCAAGAGCGCAAACAGCCCGACCTCGCAATCACCTGCGCGCGCCTGCTCACCGAACAACGTCCCGGTCAGGCGCACGCGTGGCTCACGCTCGCGCGTACGATCACTGATGCGCGCAAGCTCGACGAACGTCTCGCCGCAGTTGACCGCGCGCTCGCGTTGCAACCACAAATGATCGAAGCGCATTCGTTCAAAGTGCGGCTTTACCTCGAAGCGCGTCGCTTTGACGAAGCGCGCGTCGCCTGCCGCCCCGCCGTGTTCGGCGACAAGGTTCCAGCGAGCTTGCGCATCGTTGCCGCCAACGTCGAAGCCGAACGCGGCGCGGTGAACGATGCAGTAAAACTCTTGCGCGAGATCGTGACGGATGAGCCGAACTATTATCCCGCGTGGGCGCAACTCGCCGACTGGTATCGCGCGAACAAAGACCACGGCTATTACCTAGAAGCCGCCGAAGCCATGGCGCGCTTGCAACCGCATTACTCAATTGCCTTGGGTTATCTGGCCGAAGCCCGCCAACTCACGCTCGACCGTGCGGGCGCGAAAGAGGCGTTGCAACGCGCGCTGCAACTCGACCCGCTGTATGAATACGGCGCAGTGACGCTGTTTGACTGGCAGTATGAAGACAACGAGTGGGAGCCTTGCGAGACGACCATCGCGCATCTGAAACAATACTTCGGCGGCGATGAGACTTATTTGCGCGAACTCAAACTCGCGCTGCATCACGAAGATTTTCAGATGGCGCGGCAACGCTTGCAGGAGTTGTGCGTTTCAGAAAGCGAAGAAAACCATCCGCTCGAACAAGCACTCAGTGCGGTAAACGACCCGCCGCGCGCCGAACGTTGGAATAAGGAAATTGATTCCGTGCTTGATTACGTAGTTGACGCGCGCCTGGCCAATGCCAACGCGGTCGTCGCTTGGGTTGAACGCAACACCAAGCGCGGGCAATACGACAAGGTGCAACAATGGCTAGACGCGCTGCCCGAACGCGATGAGATGTGGCGACGCGGTTCGATCATTTATCTCGAAACGCTGGTGGCGGCAGGCCAGAAACATCGTGTGCGCACTTACATTTCTTCGCATAAAGCGGCTTTGCGTGCGCACGACTGGTCGTGGGGCAGCGTGGGGTTTATCTATTTGGATATGAAAGAGCCGCGTACCGTCATCGCGTGGCTCAGCGATTGGCGCGAACGTAAGGAACGAGACCCCCAGGAATTAGAACCATGGATGCTTTGGAATCTGGTGTCGGCTTTGCATCAGCGCAAACAGTTGCCAGAGGCTTATGCCGTCAGCGAATACGCGCTCACGCTTCCGCCTGATGCGATGAGAACCGACGCGCACGCCTTGTTGCTGGCCGTCGAAGATTTTCTGCGTGACGATTACGAACGCGGCAGCAAGCGGCTCGAACACATCAACGTCAGCGCGCTGCGCGAATGGGACAAGTTCGTTTATGAGTTAGCTACGGCTTTGCAAGACGCCGACCACACGCGCAGCGCACAAACTGTTTCGCACCAATCCATTCTGCAACGCATCGTCGAAGCGCGCAGCCTCACCGCCGACAGTCGCACGAGCGAAGTGCTGATTCCGTTGCATCGCCGCGCCGTCTGGCACATTGCGCGACGCAGCGGAAATCCGCTGTTGATGGCTTGGGTTGGATTGCAATTGGTTGGGCAAGCAGCGTGGCGTTCGGTGTTTGGAGACGGAGAGTAGGCATTACTGGGAGCGTGAGCGCTCCCAGTAATGCTATTGGCTCACTTTGGAACTTTGGCCCAATCCGTCAAAAACTGATTCAACACGATGTCGGTCAGCGGATGGTTATAAAGCTGATCAAGAATATCGAACGCCATCGTACTCACATCCGCTCCCGCCAGCGCGCAATCAAGTACGTGCGTCGGATGTCTTAACGCCGCCGCAATGATCTCGGTCTGAAAACCATAGTTGTCATAGATCGCGCGAATCTGTTCGACCAAATCCATGCCGGTGTGGCCGATGGCGTCGAGGCGGCCTACGAAAGGGCTGATATAAGTCGCGCCGCATTTCGCCGCGAGCAAGGCTTGCAAAGGCGAGAATGTAACCGTGACATTGGTTTTGATGCCTTCGGCACTGAGTACTTTGACGGCTTTGAGTCCCTCTTTGATGATCGGAATTTTGACGACGACGTTTTTGTGCAACTTCGCCAACTCTCGGCCCTCGGCAATGATTTCGGGCGCGGTGACGGCAATCGTTTCAAGCGAAACCGGGCCGTCAACAATGTCTAAAATTTCAGCGTAAACATCTGAAGCCTTGCGCCCCGTCTTGCTCACATGCGAAGGGTTGGTCGTCACGCCGTCAATGATGCCCCAGCTCCAAGCCTCGCGGACTTCGGTAACGTGGGCGCTGTCGAGAAAGAGTTTCATCTTAAGACCTCAGACCTCAGACCTCAGACCTCAGATCAGACCCAACCGTTGTGCGCGAAGCGTGGTCGGATGTCTGAGGTCGGATGCCTGAAGTTATTTTTTGGGTTTTGAAAAATTCGCAAAATATTTTGCTTCGCCGCCGCGCAGCACGGTGGCGACATCGCGGCAGACTGCAGTCACGACGCGGTGTTGCGCTTCGTAAGTTTGTGCGGCGATGTGTGGCAGTTGGATTACATTATCCATTGCGTTAAAGGCGCTGGGCGCGGGCGGCTCGATTTTTCTGACTTCGAGCGCAGCGCCTGCGAGTAATTGTTGTTGCAAGGCCGT
>JANNUY010000896.1:0-9192 GCA_031414155.1 Acidobacteriota bacterium | reverse complement strand
CTCCTGTCACTGGATTCTGGATGTCGCTTTTCGTGAAGACCACAGTCGCGTGCGTACGGGCTACGCCGCAGAGAATCTCGGCTTGGTACGACGCCTCGCCCTGAGCCTCCTGCAACAAGACAAATCAGTGAAGCTCGGCGTGCATAACAAACGCCTCAAAGCGGCCAGAAACCGCGAATACTTGCTCAAGGTAGTCAACCTTCAATCTTTGCAACAGTTATGATGCGATTACCCTAGCCACTAGCCACCAGATAATGTTTTAGAACGGCTCAGGCGGCGGCGTAACGCCTTTCATCCGCAAATAAATGGTCGTTTGTCCGCGATGATGGGATTGATGTTCAAAGCCCATCACCAGAAATTCGGCACGCGGCGTATTGGTTCCGCGCGCAACCATGCGCTCTTCGAGTTTCGCGGCATCCATCGCTTGCAACGACTTGATGACGTAATCGTAACTTTCCATCACGACTTTGGTCAGTCCAGCTTTGGTTTTTAATTCCTCCATCTTGATCAGGTCTTTGCCTTGATAAGGATTGGCCGCCCCCGTGCCGCGATTGCCGTAAAAGAAATTCGCCGATGCCAGATGCAACATCTGTTCTGAAAAGCTGCGCACTTCAGGAACCGGCTTAAAGCCCATCGCGTCTTCGGGCATCTTATCTAGGTATTCCTTCGTCCAGTTCATGGCGCGCGTCCATTCAGCGACGAGGCCGCCGATGCGCTCTTTGGGCCACTCTTTGGCAGCAATAGCGGGCACAGGAGGCGCAGCCGGTTTCGGCGCTTGTCCGCCAGCAGCTTGCGCAAAGCCTACGAGTCCCAACGCTATGTGAACTGCAATCAAGCCCGCGAGATAACGCAAGGCAATCAATCTCTGCTTCATACAAATCTCCCCTTGTTGGTTATATGGTTGATTAGGTGAATGAAAGCCGTGACCAGCGCAGTCACCGATCACGGCTGAATCGTTAGAACAGTTTTTCAGCAGGCGGCTTGACGCCTTTCATACGCAAGTAAATCGTCGTTTGTCCGCGATGATGGGTTTGATGCTCAAAGGCTTTGTCGAACGCTTGCAGTCGCGTCGTATCAAACGCGCCGAAAAGTTTGAGCTTCTCGCCATACTTGGCGGCATCCAGATTCTTGACCGCATCAATAATGAAATCATAGCTTTCCATCACGATCTTGGTCAGCGCTTCTTTGTTTTCGTATTCCTTCGCTTTTTCGAGATTGCGCAAGTCGTAAGCAGGAGGTTTGACGCCCGCCGCTTGCGCCGCGAAACCGAAATGCGCCGAAGTCAGGTGCAGCATCTGTTGCCCAAACGTGCGAATGTCGGGCGAAGGCGTGAACGTAATGCCATCAGCCGGCATCGCGTCGAGATATTCTTTGGTGAACGCTTTGGCGCGCGTCCATTCGGTGACCATTCGTTCGACGGTGGCAGGGTCGCCCGCCGACGGACGCATACGCTTCGCTCCATCAGGTTGCGCAGCCTGCGCGAAGCCGACCAACGTGACCGCGATATTGATCGCCATCAGCCCAGCAAAATAACGTAAAGCCGTGACATAGTTTTTCATTCAATCCCTCCTTCAGGGTTGTGAACTGGTGTTAATGAGTTAGCAGGATTTGTCTTGCGACGAGCAGCATTCTTAACGGCATCCAGCGGCGCTGTCAATTCGTGTTGCTTCATTGAAACAAACGAAGGCTGCCGTGTTAGACTGCGCCTGAAAATTTTTGTCGCAAACAAATCAATCCGCAATCTGAAATCCGCAATTCTTATGATGGAATCCATCTTCGGCCCCGACGGCCTCATCGCGCAGCATCACCCCGATTACGAATTCCGCTCCGGTCAACTCGAAATGGCCGAAGCCGTCGCCACGGCGCTCAACGACCGCAAGCACTTGCTGGTCGAAGCAGGCACGGGCACAGGCAAGACGCTGGCTTATCTCGTACCCGCTATCGCCACCGGACGCCGCGTCATCATTTCGACCGGCACAAAGAACTTACAGGAACAGCTTTATTTCAAAGACATTCCGTTCCTGCAAAAAGTGCTGCCCAAAAAATTCAAGGCGAGTTATCTCAAAGGCCGGAGCAACTACGTTTGTTTGCATCGGTTGAAACGCGCCGAAACCGCGCCCGTGCTGGAAGGCATGGATGAAATAGATCAATTCGATTTGGTACGCCGTTGGGCTTATGACAGCGAAACCGGCGACCGCGCCGAACTGACTGAACTGCCTGAGAAAGTAAATTTCTGGCGGCACGTAGACGCGCGTTCAGACATTTGCATTGGTTCGAAATGTCCGAGCTTCGACGATTGTTTTATCACCAAAGCGCGTCAGGCCGCGCTTGATGCCGACATCGTCATCGTCAATCATCATTTGTTTTTCGCAGACCTGGCCTTGCGTGACCGCGAGTGGGGACAAGTCTTGCCCGATTATTCAGCCGTCATCTTTGACGAAGCTCATCAACTCGAAGACATCGCTGCCACTTATTTCGGTTCGAATGTTACGAGTTATCAGGTTGAAGACCTGCTCGGCGACATTTCGCGCTTACCGATCTTGAACGTCGAAGCCGCGCGCGAATTGGTAAAGGCTACGGCGCGCGTCAGCAAGTTCGCCGATCAGTTCTGGCTGATTTTTTCGGGCAATGATCCGCGCCTGCCAAGAATGATGTCGAACGACGAAGGCCGTTTCGTACTCAAGCAACAAATGTTCGCGCGCAAGAACCGCGACGGCAGCTTTGAAGCTACGCCCGCTGGCGAACGCTACATTCAACTCAAAGCCGCGCTTGATCGTTTGGTTTCGAGCTTGAACGTCATCAAAGACGCGCCGCCCGAAATGGAGCAAATCCTGCGGCGCGCTGAACAACTGCGCTTCGATTTGCAATTTATTTTGATGGCTGATGACCCGATGTTTGTTTATTGGTGCGAACGGCGCGGACGCGGATTCTTCCTGACCGCAACGCCGATTGATTCGTCGGGCATTCTGGCTGACCGCCTGTTTGAGAAAGTCGAAAGCTGCGTAATGACTTCAGCCACGCTGACCAGCAACGGAACCTTCGATTTCATACGCTCGCGGTTAGGCGTAGCGAACGCCGCTGAGTTACAAGCTGAATCAAACTTTGATTTCAAAGAACAGGCTTTAATTTATCTGCCCAAAAACATGCCCGAACCGCGTGATGGCGGCTTCGCCCAAGCCGCTGCTGACGAAATCATCAAGTTGCTCAATCTCAGTCAGGGCCGCGCTTTTGTACTCTCAACCAGTTACGGCGGGATGCAGGCGCTACGCCAACTCGTCGAACCCGAAATTGATTTCCCTATCTTGATGCAAGGCGAAGGCGCGCGCTCCGGCTTGTTAGACAAGTTTCGCGCTACGCCCAATGCCGTGCTGTTCGCCACCGCCAGCTTCTGGCAAGGCGTAGATGTGCGCGGCGAAAGCCTTTCCTGCGTCATCATAGACAAGCTGCCCTTTGCCGTACCCTCAGACCCCGTCGTCGCAGCGCGCCAACGCCATATTGACCAACAAGGCGGCAGCAGCTTCACCGAATACTCTGTCCCCTCCGCCATCATCACGCTCAAACAAGGCGTAGGCCGCCTCATTCGCTCTGCTTCAGACCGCGGCGTCATTGCTTTGCTGGATGCGCGCCTGTTGACGAAAGGTTACGGCCAACAATTTATTGAGAGCCTGCCGCCCTGTCGGATTACGCAGGAGATTGATGATGTTGAGATATTCTTTGGCGCGGAATGACGGCTCGATAATGTTCAGTATTCGCACACCGAGCTTTTCACGACATAGTTAAGATGTTCTTTGAACTCCGTTTCTTCGCGGCGGTGGCAATCGAAACAGATTGGCGTGCGAGGCAAGTTGCGGTGGCGCAAGGTAGCGTCTGCGCCTTGCGCTTCGTGAATCTGATGGCAACTGAGGCAAGTCATCTTTTCGTCGTTGCCAGCTATGTTAAAAGCTACGTCACGCGCGTTGCGCCAGACGTGGCGGTCGCCGGGGTTGAGCTTATCGTTGTCGGCCTGCTTCCAGTCAACGATTAAATCCTGAAACAGGTTGTCGCCCGTCACGAAATTATTCGGATAAGGCAGGCCGGTCGAAACCGATTTCACGCTGCTGGCTTCATCGCGCAAATGGCATGAGGCGCAAGCCGAAATAATGGCGCGCGGGTCGGCGCTGCGCTTTTTCGCAAACCACACGAGTTCAGGTTTATTCGAATGTTCGTCAGGCACTTCGCCGTGGCACATATAGCATTCAATGCCGAAGGCACTAAAGGTTTTGGCTTGCGTGTCTACGCCCGAAGCATGGCAGCCTGCGCATTGCGCATAAAACTTCTGCTTGTCCCACGCGAGCTTGTCCAGGCCTTGCCACGCCGCCACAGACTTGCCGCCCTTGGCATCGGCTGTGAGCGTCGCTTGGGCGCTCAACATAGCAAACTTGCCGTAACCATCTTTTTTCAAGAGGCGCATCACGTTGCGAAACCCTAGAAAGTATTCTACCTGTTTGTCATAGGGCGTGAGCGCCGCCTGCCCTTTCAGCAAAGGCGATAATTCGGCGGCGTCTTCGCGCATACGCAGCGTGCGCGCGTGCGCGTCCTTCGCCCACGAAGGCCCAATCGTATTGCGGTGGCAAAACAAACACTCGTCCCCGGTGGTGTAAGCAGGCACGGGTTTGCCTACGTGATTGCCGCCCCACGCTTTCGGGTCGAGCGGCCTATTTTGCTGAATGCTTTCTTGGCTTCGGGCGACAACGGTAAAAAGAAAAACCGCGCTGCCCAATAACAACGCGGCCAGTTTCAACCGAGTGAGTCTTTGCATAATGGTTTTCTCTTCAGATAGACGGCTCCCAAATCTCCGCCAGTTGCAACACGAAGCCCGGTAACTCAGGGTCGCCGGAAACTTCCAAAACGTTTTCGAGCGTTTCTAGTGGTACGTTAGGACGATAAACGTAAACCGTACGGTTATCAGGGTCGAGCAGCCAGCCAAGCTGCGCGCCGTTAGCGATGTACTCCTCCATCTTGGCTTGCACAACCAGCAACTTGTCAGAAGGCGACATCAGCTCAACTGCGAAATCAGGACAGAGCGGCAAGAACTTGCGCCGCTGTTCCGCTGTCAGTTGCGCCAATCGCTCACGACGTACCCAAGCGGCATCCGGCGCACGCTCTGCTTTGTTAGGTAAGATAAACCCTGTCGAGGAGTCAGACGCAGCCCCACGGCCATCGGCTTTGGCCCAAAGCCTGATTTGCGTCGTCAATTCAGAGTTGCGCTCCCCTGTTTCCCATCCGGTTGGCGGCATAACGATAATCTCCCCTTCGGCTGTACGTTCAATCCGCAAGTCGGCGTTCTTGCGGCAAAGGTCATAAAAAATATCTTCGTTAAAGGCGATTTCAGGCGGAAAGCTCAACACCACTATTCCGGTGAATTCACTGACCGCTGGTTTTAAGGCTCGCGCTACGGCTTGACTCATAATCGAATACTCCTTTCGTGCGACGCATTCTAAAACAGACCGGGTTTAGAAAACAGAGATCATCGGCTTGCGTTGCTTCCACGGACGCGCCGCTTCCAATTCATAGGCCAGCGCCAACAACATCGCATCGCCACCGCGCCAAGCTGCGAATTGGTTGCCGACGGGCAAGCCGTCTTTCGTCCACGAGAGTGGAACCGACATCGCGGGCGTACCGCACAAGTTGTGCAACGGCGTATAGGCTACGCGATCAAGCACCTGCGCCATCAACATATCGAACGGAACCGTCGGCGCATTCGTACCCAGCTTGAACGGCGGGTGCCGCAACACGGGCGAGAGGATTACGTCGTAGCTTTTGAAAAACGTTTCGAGTTGCGCCGCCGCTTGGTCAAAGGCTTTCTTCGCATCCGCCGCAATCTTGAATAAGCCGCGCTTGCGTCCGAGTTCCATCAGGCCAATCGTCCACGGTTCGAGTACGTCAGCGCGCGCGACACCTTTACCCAGCAGCTTTTCGATTTCGGCATCAAGCCCTACCGTGCCCGCCGCCCAATACCCCAGAAAGGCTTCTGTGAGTTCCGCGCCGCTGATCGGCACTTTGGTTTCGACGACGGTGTGCTTGAGCGATTCGCACAGTTTAGCCGTAGCGCGAATAGCTGGCTCAACTTCGGCGTCAGCGGATTTGCCGTTCAAGCCTTCCAACACCAGCGCAATTTTCAAACGCTTGTTCGAAGGCCCGGCCACGAACCCAACCGCCGCCGCGTCTTTGCGTTCAACGATATTCAGAAACGCCGCCGAATCGCGCACCGTCCGGCTCACGCATAAATCTGAGTTGATGCCGATGGAATCAAGCGCCATGCCGCCCTCGGTAAAGCCCGCCAACTCGCGCCGTCGCGTAGGCTTCAAGCCAAACACGCCGCATTGCGAAGCCGGTATGCGAATCGAACCGCCGCCGTCATTGGCGTGCGCCAGCGGTACGACGCCTGCGGCGACAGCGGCAGCGGAGCCTCCGCTTGAACCGCCGGTTGTGTGCGCTGGGTTCCACGGATTATGCGCCGCGCCCCACGCCAGCGATTCGGTCGTATCAATCAAGCCAAACTCCGGCGCGTTGGTTACGCCAGTGACGATCATTCCGGCTTGCTCGACCGCGTTCATAAACGGCGAATTCGCTTTGAACAATCTTCCGCTTTTCGCAATCGCCTGCTTGTTCATCAGCGAACCGAAATCAATATCGGCATCTTTATATTGCACGATGTTTTTGATGAGCAGCGGTACGCCACTCAACGCGCTTGCGCCTAATGGCTGTTGCGCACGCGCTTTCGCTAACGCCGAATCGAACAGTTTGGGCAACACGGCATTGAGTTGCGGATTCACTTGCTCAACGCGGCGCAATACATCGTTGACCAATTCAAGCGGCGTGATTTGCTTGAGCTTGACGAGTTCAGCCAACGCCGTCGCATCATAGCGCGCAAGTTCGGATGGTTTGATTTTAGTCTGCGTAAAGATTGATGGCGCAGCGGTCGCGGTCACAGCGACAGCCATCACCTCTTCAAGAAAGCGGCGACGAGTTTGGTTCATAATTGGTTTACCGGGTGCAGAAATTGAAAAAGGGGCTGACGGCATTCCTGCCGTCAGCCCCTTGATTGTAGCCCAACGATGAGCCGTTTGTTTAGAACGTATACCGCAGCCCCAGAATGATGCGACGATTGCCGCCATTGGTCGCCCATTGATTGAGGAAGTTCGCACCCGCCGCCGACACGGTGGCATTCGGAATACCGAAGTTGCGCGTGTTGGTGACGTTGAACATGTCTGCGCGGAATTGCAACGTGTGGCCTTCGGCGATCCTGGTGTTTTTCAGAATACCAAAATCGAAATTCTGAATGCCGTCGGCGCGCAAGATGTTACGCCCCGCATTGCCTACGCGCTGACTGCCATTGGTGGGCAAGCCCACAAAACCGACCGCCACTGATTTTACGCCCGCAGCGTTCGTCGAAACCGTCGCCACTGGCACTGAGAGCAGAGCGTTCGGCAGCGTAATACCCAGCACGCCGTTTGGTGTGTTGGGATTAGCGGCTAAGAACGCTTGCGCCTGTTGCAGCGCCTGATTGCGCAACGCCTGATCGAGGAAGAACAACTCTTCGACCTTCATTCGCGACAAATCCAGACTGGTATAAATATTCGGACGGACGGCATTCCCGACCAAACCGTCAATGCCGCTCAACACGCGCGCCGGGTCTGAGCCATTCAGCGGCGTGAAAGGTGCGCCGCTTTGCAGCGTGAAGAAACCGTTGAATTGGAACCCGCCTAAGGCACGTCCCAAAAGCCCTTTTTGATCTTGCAAAAACGGCAATTGATAAACCACGTTGCCGGTCATACGTTGCGGACGATCATATACCGAACGGCCACGATCGTTGCGCAGATTGAAGGAGTCCTGCGCCACCGCGACGGAACCCGTCGAGGGATTGAAGATTTCCGAAGCCGTGTCAATGAAGGCGCTCCACGTGTAATGCAAGCCCGCGCTGAAGTTGCGGCTGAGCCGTTTTTCCAAACTGGTTTGCAATGAATGATAGTTAGAAGAGGCCGCGTTGGAACGCAGACGAATCACACCGCGCGTCGGGTCAACCCGGCAACTATTGATCGGGGTGGTCGTGACATTCGGCACGCAGGTCGCTCCCACTGCCGGCCCGGCGATAAAGGGATTGCCGTCCAGCGTTTGCAACAAATGACTGCCTTTCGTGCCGACATAACCGACACGTAATACGATGTCGCGCGTCAATTCACGCTGTATTTCTAAACTGAATTGATCGTATTCCGGTGCGCGGAAGTCTTCGGCCACCACCGTGCGCGCCAGCGAATTCGGATTAAGTCCCGCCACCTGCGCGGTGCTAATGTTTGCGAAAGCGTTCTGCGAAGACGGCAGATTGATCGCCGCCACGAAAGGAAACGCGCTGGCGATATTCAGGTTGATGTTAAGGAACGCCGCATCATTCGTACGCGCATAACCGCCGCGCACCACGAAGCGGTCGCCGCCCGTGACACGCTTTAACATTCCCTCCATGCCACGCGGACTCCAACTAAAGCCGATGCGCGGTTGAAAGTTGTTTCGGTCGGTCTTCGGCACGGGCGTGAATCGGTAACGCGCATCACCGCCTGCCGCTGCGACGATCTTGTCATTGATCGGCACCAGATCATTGAAGGTATTGCCCGGCAATTCGTAGCGCAACCCATAAGAAAGCGTGAAATTAGGCGTTACTTTCCATTCGTCCTGCCCGAAGAAGTAGTAATCGTAGTTGTCGTAGTACTGAATTTCAGAGCCGCCCGGCAGCGGACGATTGACGGTGGCCGCCAGCGTCGCGTTGTCATTGACGAAATTCTGCAACGTGTCATAGGCCAGACGTCCACGAATTGTCGGAACGAAGAAGCTCTTTACTTCGGTGCGGCGAAAATCAAAACCGAACTTGATTGAGTGGCTGCCGCTGCTGACCGCGACCGTATCCTGAAGCTGATAAGTATTGTTAAAACGGAACTGCGGCAAGTTGACAGCCAAGCCAATCGCCGTGCGGCTGGCAGACGAATTGAATTCGTTGAGTCCAAGTTCCGCCAGTTCAATCGAAGGAATCGTTTCCGATGCCGGATCGCTCGCCGTCGTGCGCGATCCGAAACGCGACCAGGCAATGCGCGCGTCGTTCACGAATTTGCTGCCAAAGACGCTGTTTAGATTGATGACTGCCGACTGCGAGCGCGTGGGAAC
>JANNUY010000895.1:0-1050 GCA_031414155.1 Acidobacteriota bacterium | reverse complement strand
CGGCGAGTTTGCTGGCCGGATGAATCAAAACGTTGCGAGCAGTTAGTTCAGACATGGAAAAGTATGAAGCGAAAGTATGAATCAGGTGAATTTGCCGGGAACCTCTGTCGAGGCGCAGGCGTAAGGGCGGGCAGCGTGATTTCCGCGCTGACCCACGCGAACAATTTCAGGTTGCAGATGAGCAGATCGTCAGTGAGCTTAGCTTGACACTGTTTTTTTGCGGGTGCTATACACGCCACGCCTTAATTGATAAAGAAAATTGAATAGAGAAGCGCGGGAAATCACGGGCATCTTAATCACAACGATTTAGGCTGACAAGCCGCCAAACTTTTACGTAGAAAATTCATCAACTGACACATCAACCGACCGGGTGAAGAAGGGGATAGAGGCATATGATGCTTGCCGAAAACGTGGTTGAGCTTTCGATAGCCAGCCAACTGGAATTCATCGAACTCGTGACTACCCTCACCGACAACGTAACTAAAATGGTTGGCTTCGACGAAGAGGCCAACTATTGGATCAATATGGCTGTGCGCGAATCGGTGGCGAATGCCGTCGAACACGGCAATAAATACGACCCGCACAAAACGGTGGACGTGCACTTCACGATTGGCGTAGACGCGCTGCGCGTCACCATCCGCGATCACGGCGAAGGCTTTGACCCGTCGTCGTTGCCCGATCCGCTCGACCCTGAAAACCTGCTCAATCCCGCCGGACGCGGCATCTTGTATATGCGCAGTTTCATGGACGCGGTGGATTACGAACGTCACCCCGAAGGCGGCATGCTCGTCACCATGACCAAACGCCGCCAAGCTAAAGCAGCACCTGAAACGGAACTAGAACATGCAGTTAGCAATCACTGAACGCATCGGCAATGCCCTGACCGGCCCCGTCATCATCCTCGATTTTCACGGCAAGATCACCATCGGCGACGGCAGCGTGCTGTTGCGCGACACGGTGTTGCGCCTGCTGCAAAACGGGCAGGCCCGAATGGTCTTCAATCTGGCGGGCGTGAATTATGTGGATAGCTCCGGCATCGGCGAATTGGTT
>JANNUY010000894.1:0-8693 GCA_031414155.1 Acidobacteriota bacterium | reverse complement strand
CGATGAAGATGGACACGATTCATCGCATCTATTCGATGTCGAAACCCATCACGACCGTCGCGGCGATGATGCTGTTAGAAGAAGGCAAGTTTCAGTTGGATGACCCAGTCGCTAACTATTTGCCTGAATTCAAAGACGTGATGGTTTATGGCGAAGGCGGCGCGTTGGTGAAACCCAAACAGCCGATGACGATTCGTCATTTGATGTCACATACGTCAGGGCTGACTTATGGCTTGTTCGGCAACACTGAAGTAGACAAGATTTATCGCGCGGCCAATCCGTTGTCGGGCGACATTACGCTGGCTGAATTCAGCAAGAAAGTTGCCGCGTTGCCGCTGATGTTTCATCCGGGTGAGCAATGGAATTACAGCGTAAGCACCGACGTTTTGGGGCGGCTGGTCGAAGTTTGGTCGGGCCTGACGTTGGACGAGTTCTTTCGGCAACGCATTTTCAAACCGCTGGGCATGCCCGACAGCGGCTTTGACGTACCCGCCGCCAAGCTCGAACGCTTCACGACGAATTATCAATGGGGCATGTCGCCGTTTGCGATTGGCGAAGCCGGGGGCAAGCGCGTGGTGGCCGATACTCCAAGCAAGAGCGCCTATGCGCGTCCGGCCAAGTTTTTCTCAGGCGGCGGCGGATTGGTTTCGACCGCGCAGGATTATTTGCGCTTCTGCCAAATGTTGCTCAATGGCGGCGCGCTTGACGGCGTGCGGCTGCTTTCTCCGAAAAGCGTGCAACTGATGACGATGGAACACACCAAAGGCGCACGGCTGCCGGTGGCGGGCGTTGCCCTCGGCAAAGGCGCAGGCTTCGGGCTGGGCTTTCAAGTAGTGACGGATGCGGCGGCTCAACAACGCCTGGGTTCGGTGGGCACGTTTGATTGGTCAGGCGCGGCTTCGACGAGTTTTTTCATTGATCCGCATGAACAAGTGATCGGTATTTTGCTCACGCAAAAGTTCCCGTTCGATACGCGCCTCACGACGGAATTTCGCGCGGCGGTTTATCAGGCGATTATCGAATCGCTGCAACATTGAGGGAGCTAGTCATAGGGTAAGAATTGCCTCAAGCGGTCAAGACTTTTTGCGCACGATCAAATGAAACAAATTTGTTTTCTCTTTATTTTGCTTATCGCATTGAGTTCAGTCTGGCTGGCGCAAGACACCGCCAATGCTGCTGACACTGAAATTCTCAAGCGCGAACAGGCTTGGCGCGAAGCCTTGCTCAACGCGGGCACCGGCTTGGAAGAAATCTATTCCAAACATCTGAGTTATCACGACTGGAACGGCAAGACGCACGAACGCGCCGTGTTGATTGCGGATGTGAAATCTGGTCAGTTGAAATATCAGGCGGTGCGGATGAGCAAAGAGAAAGCGCAGGTGTTTATCAACACGGCAATCGTGACGGGCGAACTCGAACTGGAAGGCGATTACGGCGCGACTTCGATTTCGCGCAAGGCGAAGCTGATGCATATGTGGGTGAAAGAATCCGGCACATGGCGGCTGCTGGTTCATCAAACCGGGAAAGCAGATTAATGGAAAAAGAAATTCTCGAACTAGAAACACAATGGGTGGCGGCGCTGCTCAACTGCGATGCAGATTTTTTAGCCGGCCTTTATGACGAAGCCATTGTTTATACGCACACCAACGCGGCGATGGACACCAAAGCCAGCTATCTGGCGAAAATTCGCAGCCGCGATTTGGTTTATCACACGCTCGAACGCCACGACATTGACGTGCGCTTATTCGGCGAGACGGCGCTGGCGACGTGTCGCTGGGTGCAAACTTCTACGTCAGGCGGCGTAGCGTTCGCGGTGGACGCACGTTACTTGCACGTTTACGCGCGCCCCAATGGTGAAGACGGACGCTGGCAACTCGTCGCACATCAATCCACCAAGATCGTTTAACTTGAAAGGCTGAACACATGAAACATTTAATGACAATGACTTTGCTCGCGTTGCTGGCGGTGACGGCTTCAGCGCAAACAAACAAGAAAGGCTCCGCAGTGGAACAGGAAATTCTCAAACTCGAACAACAATGGGTAGACGCTTTGCTCAAAGGCAATGCCGACGCGCTCGAAACGCTTTATGCCGAGGGCATGATTTATACGCACACCAACGCCAGTACCGATGGCAAGGCGTCGTATATCAAAAAGATTCGTGACAAGGCTTCGGTTTATGACAAGCTCGACCGCGAAGACATCAAGGTCACAGTGTTCGGCGACACGGCGGTCGTGACGACGCACTGGCGCGTGACTTCGCACAGCGGCACGACCGTTCACAACACGAACGCGCGGTATGTGCATGTTTACAGCAAGATCAAAGGCCACTGGCAAATGGTCGTACATCAATCAACTCGCATTGAATAACCCCGTATTGAGCAATAAGGAGAAAACATCATGAAAAAACTATGGATGGCGCTCGCCGTTCTCACGCTGTCGGCAGTTGCTACATTTGCGCAAGCGTCAGCGACGGAACAGGCCGTGTTGCAACTCGAAAAATATTGGGTAGCAGCATTAGTCAAAGCTGACACGGCGAAACTCGAAACGCTTTATGCCGACACGCTGGTTTATACGCATTCGAGCGGCAGCGTAGACGACAAGGCGAAATATATTGCCAATATGAAAGTGGGTACGACGAAATATGTTTCGATTGACCGCGAAGACATCAAGGCCAACGTCTATGGCAACAGCGCCGTCGCGACGTGCAAGGTGACGATGAAGCTGAAAACCAACGGCGAAGATCGCACTATCATCGCGCGAATGATTCACGTTTACGCCAAAGTGAAAAACCGCTGGCAAATGGTGGCTCATCAGACGACGAGGCTTCCTTAACGTTCTGAGAGCGCAGGCATCTTTGCCTGCGCTCTCAGGTGTGTTTTATTCAGGCCACGCGCCGTCTTTCATTTCAGTCAGCTTCAGCTTTTTCGGATCAAGCACGACGTGCCTCACCTTCTTGCGATTCCAGGTGTAAGTGATGTGAATCATCCCGTCGCGCGTTTGAATGACGGCTGGGTAAGAAAATTCATCTTTGGGCTGGGTGTTTTCGAGCGCGAGCGCCGCCTGCCAGGTTTTGCCGTCATTCGATAGGGCCACGTGCAACGCGCCGCGTCGCATTCCTTCTCTGACAGTGTGGTTATAAACCAGCAAATGCCGTCCGTCTTTGAGCGTCACGCCGTCAATGCCTGAGTTCGGATTGGGCAGTGCCGTCGCCTTCAACGCGCTCCAGGTTTTGCCCTGATCGCTCGACCACGCTTCGACGATCTTGCCCTGACGACTGCGCATTAAGGTTTGCAGCTTGTTGCCGGGATGAAAGAACACCGTCGGCTGAATCACACCGAATTCCTTGCCGTCGTTGATCGCAGGCGTACGTTGCCACGTCTTGCCCTGATCGGCGGTGCGTTCAAAATGTACGCGCCAGCCGTTGTCTTCGGTCGAAGAAGGGCAGAGCAATTCGCCGTTGGGCAACTCGACGGCTTTGTTTTTGATCGGTCCGGCGATGTCGTCGGGTAAGCGCACCGGCTTCGACCACGTCTGGCCGCCATCGGTCGAACTTATCAGCATTCCCCACCAAGCGTCAGGACTCGGCCCGACTTTATAAAATAACAACAACGGCCCTTTCGACATTTGATGCAACACCGGATTCCACGTCGGATAGCGTTTGGCAGGTGATTCAACACCGTTGGCGACTTCGACCGGCGTCGTCCATTTGTTGTTCTCAAAGCGCGAAACCCAGATGCCTACGTCTGGGTGTTTCTCTTTGGTGCCGCCAAACCAAGATGCCACCAGGCGGCCTTGCGATTCGGCAATCGTCGAGGCGTGGCATTCGGGGAAGGGAGCCGTTTCATAAATGAATTCGCTGGTGACGACGCCGGGCGATTGCGCCAGCGAAGTGAAAGCCAGGCCAGCGATGAGCAATGCCGCCTGACAGAAAAGTCTTTTCATTTTGGTGATCCTCTGTGGATGGGTGTGGATGATTACGTGCCGTGAGGCACGCGGTGTCGAATGCTTTCAGGTAACGCTTACCGCGCAGTTTGCAAAAACGCAGGCAAGAAGGAAAGACCTGCCTGCATTTGGCGTTACTCAAGAATCAGGCGAATCACGCATTTTTTTCATGTTCGCGGCGCGGCTATTGACTCAAGGTCTGGCAGAACAAAGAATACTTCATCAATCGAGCACTTATTTCAGACCGCTCGAAAGCTCAAACGATAAGGACACCACCATGAAAACTCGCTTTCTCTATCCGCTCGTTCTCTCGCTGTTCTGTGCTTGCATGTGGGCAAGCGCGACGGCGGCGCAAACCATCACGGCCACTGTCACCGGCAACGTTACTGACCCGACCGGCGCGGTCGTACCCAATGCCAAAATCACCGCGACCGCCATCGGCACGGGGCAAACCAAAGTGGCAACCAGCAATGGCGAAGGCCGTTTCACTTTGCCGTTTCTCGCGCCGGGCGGATACAGCTTCGCCGTTGAAGCCACCGGCTTTTCGCGGGCCGTGCGTTCGGGTGTGACGCTCGAAGTCGCGCAATCGGCGACGCTTGATTTCAAGCTGGCGTTGGGAGCGGCGAGCGAGACGATTGAGGTCACTGGCGATGCGGCCTTGCTGAACACCGATTCGTCGGCGCTCGAAACGACGATTGAAAACAAACTCATCGAAGACCTGCCCTCGGCGCAACGTTCGACCCTAGCCTTTATCAATCAGGTGCCGGGCGTGATTGACGCGGGCTTCGCGTTGGCGCAGGGCGAAAGCCTCAACACCAACGGCAACGCGCAAGGGCCGATTGGCTCACCCGGCAATCGCAACTTTTTCGATTCGAGTTTTACCGTCGGCGGCGGACAAAGCTCGACCAACGACGTATTGCTCGACGGCGTGTCGAACACCGTCGGCGATTTCAACGGCGTAGCGGTCAATCCTCCGCCCGATTCAGTGCGTGAGTTCAAAGTGCTGGCCGGCGTGTTCTCGGCTGAGTATGGACGTTCGGGCGGCGGCGTGGTGAATATGATTACGCGCGCGGGCGGCAAGCAATTTCATGGCGCGCTGTATGAGTACTTTCAAAACGGCGGCTTGAATGCGAACGGCTGGCAGCGCAATCGGCGCGGCTTGCTGGCGAACGGCAAAGACGTGTTGCCGCGCATTCCGATCAAGCGCAATCAATTCGGCGGCACAATCAGCGGGGCGGTGTGGTTGCCCAAAAAAGTTTTCGGGCCGTTGGGTTACGACAATCCGAAAAAGACCTTTTTCTTTTTCAATTACGAAGGCCGCCGCGAACGCAATCCGTTCTCGCGCGAACTGACCTTGCCGACAGCGAAGATGCGCGGCGGCGATTTTGCGGAATTGCTGACAGGCGCAACACGCGCGGGGCAAACCGATGCTGACAACGCGGCTTCATTGTTCGGACAGCTTTATGATCCTTACGCGCCGCTCGTGAATAACAAACGCGTTCGCATTCAGAATAACTCGCTCGTCGGCTTGCCCACGTGTGGCGGTGCTGCGCGCACGCAACTGTGCCTCGACCCGGTCGCGTTGAATATCCTGAAGCTGTTGCCGCTGCCCAATCAGCCGGGCTTGGTGAATAACTACGTTGTCTCTGACACGGCTTTGTTCGAGCGCGACCTGATGGCGATTCGCGTAGACCAAACGATCTCTGACAAACACAGCCTGTTTGGGCGTTACAGCAAAGAGCATCGCTATCAGGCCGAGCCGAACTTTCTCGGCACGGTTGCCACCAACTCGCGCGTCATCGTTGACACGTTTCACAACGTCACGCTCAACGATGTTTATTCGATCACGCCGAGTCTGATTAACAATTTTCGGTATGGATACACGCGCGCCCGCGCGCACCAGACGCCGTTGAGCGAGGGGTACGACCCCGGCCAATTAGGCTTGCCCGCTTATATTTTGCAGACGGCTCCGATTGGCGCGTTTCCGATTTTGTCGTTCGCCAATGCGGGCGGACAGGGGCAAGGCATCGCCAGCGAAATCACCGGCGGACAAATCGGCGGCAGCGGCAACAACCAGCCGCGCGATACGCAAACCTTTAACAACACGGTGACGTGGTTGCGCGGCCCGCACAACATCAAGACCGGCGCTGAATTTCGGCTGATTCGTTTCTTCGCGTTTCAGTTCAACAATCCGGCCGGGACTTATACGTTTAGCCGCACACAAACGCGCGGGCCGTTTCCGAACGTGACGCCGACCAACGTGACCGAAACCGGTTCGGGTTTCGCGTCGTTTCTGTTGGGACTGCCCGCGAGCGGCTCGAAAGAACAACTCACGCCGATCACGGTTTATCACCATTATTACGCGGGCTTTGTGCAAGACGACTGGAAGTTCAATAACCGCCTGACGCTCAATCTGGGCGTGCGGTGGGATTACGAAACCGGCACGGGCGAAACGCATGGCCTGGTGGCGAATTTCGATCCGAACAAAGACTCGCATCTGAAAGGCCGCGTGGCTGCGCCGGTTGATCCGATCGTACGGCAATTGCGACCGACCTTCACCGACCTCAAAGGCATTGTGGATTTTCCCGAAGGCCCGGCGACTGACTATCCCAAAAAACGTTTTGCGCCGCGCATCGGGCTGGCATATCGCCTCACTGACAAGCTGGTCTTGCGCGGCGGTTACGGCCTTTATTACGTGCCTTATTCGGTCGAACAAAACACGGCGCTGGGCAACGTGTTTTCGGTGAACGCGCCGCAAGCCTTCGACGCCAACGGACAAGTGCGGCAACCCGGCACGGCGAATCCGCCGACGGTGTTTTTGAGCAATCCCTTTCCGAACGGCATCACTGCGCCGCCGGGCAACTCGCTCGGAGCCGATACGCAAATCGGTCAAAGCCCGCTGTTTATCGAACCGTTTCGCAGCAACGCCTACATTCAGCAATGGAACGTAGTGCTGTCGCGCGAACTGAAAAAGAACCTCGTGCTGGACGTGGCTTATGCCGGAGCGCACGGCGTGCGGTTGCCTTATCGCACAGTGAACCTCAACCAGATTCCGCAATCCATGATTGATTTCGCCAAAGCGAATTTCGCGCAAGCCAAAGACGTGAACGGCGTAGCGGCGACAAGCGTCAACCAGTTTTTCAATCAAACCGTCGCCAATCCGTTTTTCGGTTTGATTACCAATCCGAACTCGACGCTGCGCAATGCGAACGTCACGCGCGCACAGTTGTTGAAACCGTTTCCGCAATACGACAACCCGCAGCTTTTCAATCCGCACATCGGCGCGAGTAAATACAACTCGTTGCAGGTGCGCTTGCAAAAACGCTACAGCAACGGGCTGTCGGGCAATGTGAGTTACGTGTGGGGCAAGCTGATTGACATCGGGCGCAACGGCAACAACAACAGCGGCGCGGCGACGAGCATCGAAGACATTTATGATCTTGAAGGCGAATACGCTGTGTCGAATTTCGACGTGCCGCATCGTTTGCAGGCGAGCTTTAGTTACGAATTGCCGTTCGGCAAGCGCAAGAAATTCGGCCACGAATGGAACCGCGCCGTGCAAGGCGTGCTGGGTGGCTGGCAAGTTAGCGGCACCGTGACGAGTCAAGCGGGAACGCCGGTTTCATTGGTGGCGAACGGCATCGGGTTGGGTTTCGCTACGCGGCGGACGGACAAGGTCGCGGGCGAAGCGAGCTTTGATAATGCCAGCGAACGCGCACGGGCGGGCGATACTTGGTTCAACACAGCGCTGTTTGCGCAACCGGCTGATTTCACGTTGGGTACGGGCGCGCGCAATTTCAGTGACGTGCGGCGCGACGGCTATCGTGACGCGAGTCTTTCGATGCTGAAAAACTTCCTCTTCCGCGAAGGCCGTCACAAGATTCAACTGCGCGCCGAATTCATCAATGCGTTTAACTTGGTTGTGTTCGGCACGCCCGGCTCGAACGTCAGCGATCAAGTGAATTTCGGCAGAATCACGACGCAAGGCAATCAGCCGCGCAACATTCAGTTGGTGATGCGCTATACGTTCTAAAATAAAGCACTACCCTATTTTTTGTGGGTGGGGCAGGTTGAGAAAGCCTGCCCCACCACAGCCTTGTCTCAATTCGAAGTACCACCACGATGACACATCAACGATTTTTCTTGCTCCTACTTTTGTTAGCGTGTTGTGCTGCCAGCCTATTCTCACAAACCAAAACTTATGATCTTGTCGTATACGGCGGAACCGCAGGCGGTGTAATGACCGCCGTCGCTGCTGCACGCGAGGGTTTAAGCGTGGCTTTGCTCGAACCGACCAAACATCTCGGCGGCATGGTCACAGGCGGACTCTCGCGTACTGATTTCGGCAAGAAAGAAGTCATTGGCGCGATTGCGTTAGAGTTCTATCAACGCGCGGGCAAGAAGTACGGACGCGACATCGAGTGGATGCCCGAACCGCGCGTCGCCGAGGCCGTCCTCAACGAGATGATCGCGGAAGCGAAAACCATCACCGTCTTGCTTAATCATCGCTTGAAAGAAAAAGGCGGCGTCAGAAAACAGGGTACGCGCATCACCGAGATCACGATGGAAAACGGCGCGCGCTTGCGTGGCGCGATCTTTGCTGACGCGAGTTACGAAGGCGATTTGATGGCGCAATCCAAAGTGAGTTTCACCTGGGGACGCGAATCGTCAGCGCAATACGGCGAGTCGCTGGCGGGCGTGCGTCCCCAAGATCGCAATCATCAATTCGATTTTGCGGTGTCGGCTTACGA
>JANNUY010000893.1:0-1732 GCA_031414155.1 Acidobacteriota bacterium | reverse complement strand
TTCGCCGAGAGATTTGCCGTTGAGCTTGATGGCGCGGGCTTCGCGGCGCAAGCGTCCGCCGTCGCATTCAGGACAGCGCGTATAGCCGCGATATTTGGCGAGGAATACGCGGACGTGCAGCTTGTATTTTTTCTTTTCGAGCCAGTCGAACGCGCCGACGACGCCGGGGAATTCGCCTTTCTTGCCGTAAACAATCGCCTTGCGATCCATCTCAGCCAGTTCGCCGAACGGCACATCAAGCGGGATGTCGTTGCTTTCGGCGAAGCGAAACAGCGCGTCGCGCCAGTCTGACAGACGCGGTTTGGTGAACGGTTCAATCGCGCCGTCTTTGAGCGTCACGTCGCGGTAAGGGATGACCAGATTCAAATCGAGGCCAATCGTATTGCCGAAACCCTGACACGTAGGGCACGCGCCGAACGGATTGTTGAAACTGAAAAGCTGCGGCTCCGGCCATACATACGGAATGTCGCAACGCTTGCACGCGAACTGCTCGGCGTAACGCAAGGTTTGCGGCGCGTCGCCGATGACTTGCACCACCGCTTGTCCGTGGCCGTCGCGGTAACAGGTTTCAATCGAATCAGTCAGCCGCGTGCGAATATCTTCTACGTCGGGGCTCGCGGCGAGGCGATCAATCAGCACGAATACGCCGTCGAAGTTTTTGCCCGTGAAGCTGTCAGGCGTTTGCAGTTCGATGACTTGCTGATCTTTTTCGATGAACAGTCGCGTGAAGCCGCGTTGCATCAGGCTCATCAAATGCGCTTGTACGTTGACGGTTTTGGCTTTTTTCTTTTTGGGTTTGTCTTCTTCATCCGTCGCGTATTCAGTCCCCGCCGAAGCTGGAAACAAAACATAAAAGCGCGTGCCCGCAGGCAGCGCGAGAATTTCGTCGGCGATAGATTGCGGCGTATCGCGCTTAACAACTTGCTGGCAGTTGTCGCAAATCGTCGTGCCTACGCGGGCGAACAACAGCCGCAGGTAGTCGTAAATTTCAGTTTGCGTGGCTACGGTTGAGCGCGGGTTGCGCGTTGAATTCTTTTGGTTGATCGCAATGGCGGGCGCGATGCCGAGTACTTCGTCTACGTCGGGCTTGTTCATGCGTTCGAGGAACTGGCGCGCATAAGCCGACAGCGATTCGACATAACGGCGCTGCCCTTCGGCATAGATCGTATCGAATGCAAGCGACGATTTGCCCGAACCGCTGACGCCCGTGACGACGGTGAGTTGATTGTGTGGGATGGTGAACGAAATGTTTTTCAGGTTATTGACGCGGGCACCGCGCACGATGATTGCTTCAGACTCAGACATTCAAAAAAAGCTCCGGTGGCAACGAGAGCGCAACTCATCAAGGTCACGCCAGATTTTGTATTGAACCAATCAGCGCCGCAGCGTTCCGCACTCTTTAGTTAAACGGTGTGGATGTGCTTACGAAGCTGTCCGCAGTATAGCGAACGCGCTTCAGGCTTCGAAATACAGAACGGAACGTGAGCGACCTGAGCCTTCACGTTGAAGCTCACTCACCATTGACTCCAAGGCTAAAGCCAACTGTCGCTACGTGACGAAGAAGGCGCGTTGCCAACGTTATTCATTTCTTTCCGTCAACATCAGGTCGCTTTTCAATTGGCTTTTCAGATAGGTCAACCAGCGCCCGTCGTGAGAAACCGCCAACCCGCGCGTGCCGGGGCTGAACGCATGGTTCAGCTTCGTCACCAGCGAAATCTTGCCCGTCGCAAAT
>JANNUY010000892.1:0-9401 GCA_031414155.1 Acidobacteriota bacterium | reverse complement strand
ATGGCGGTGTTGTCGCGCAACACATTGACACGCGCCATACCGGGCGTAACGCCAGCAGGAATCTGGAAGTTGATCTGACCCGCCGACACATAAAACAGCGGCGCATCGCGTTCGATATGCGTCGTCAGATCGTGAACTACTACGCGCACGCCACCAAGTGTCGTTGGCAGCGGTACGGTTGAGGCCGCCACCGTCGAAGTCGTCAGATTTCTGCCGAACAAAGCCATGATGGATTCACTCGCCGCAATTGGGGCGTAGTTCGCGGCGGAGACTGCCGTCACGGCTTGCGGTGAAAAGCCCGGTGCATAAAGTGCTTTGGTCGTGGTGTAAACAAAATCGCCCGTGTTGCCGCCGGCGCTATTGGTGGCATTGCCTGCCGCATAAAATACGACGCGCCCGACGGCTGTGGCAGGCGGCGTCCATTTGAAGGTCCAGGTATTTTCGCCCGGCGCAGTCGAGACATTGCCCGTTGCCGTATGCGAAACATATTGGCGGTCGGCGAAGGGCGCTACTCCGGGGTTGACTTGCGTGCGCATGTCAGCACTTGCCGTGAATTCACCTGCTTTCACTCCGGTTTCGGTCAGGGCTTGCAACTGAAAACCGAACTTGGCGAGCGTCCCGCGGGTGATTTTTACCGTGACGGTCACGTCCGTTCCGGGCGTGTAAGTGTCGGCGGAAGTCGTGACCGAAAGCGCGCCGCCAGCGACGTTAAGCGAATTGGTGGTGTGGCAACCCGTACAGGTTGTCTCTGCCGCAATGGCTCCAAAAGCGGGCGCGTTGGTGCGTCCGAAAAAGCCGTTGCCGTTGCCCGCCGAACGCGCATCGGCAGGAGCGCCGACCAAAGCGTAAAGGCTTGCGCACACAAAAAAAGTAGTTACCAGGAGTCGTTTAATTGTTTTGATAGACATCTGCCCAATGAATTTCTGCATGATTCTAGATTCCTCAGTCTCGGCTTCGTGAAAGAGCCGTTGGGGTTAAGGGGTAACGTCCGACAGATCAGTGACAGCAACAGCCTGCCAAAAACCCTGACGGACGACTGCGAAAAAAGTTGAAGGTCCAGCTTAGCCGCTTAGCGAGAAATCGGTCGCCGTGATGTTGCGCCGATAATGATGAGTTTTTGTTGAAAGCAGTAAGTGGGAGAGAAGCTTTCGATGTCTTTGTGAATTATCCCAGCGCCAACAGTTTGGCACAGGTCTAATGGATGTGGCAATTAAGCCTGGGTAGGCAGACATTCTTGCCTGCCAAATAAAAAGCCGCGAAGCATTCCTTTTCCCCAGCTTTCGTCGTGCGAAAGAGAGTGTAAAAGGAACGCTTCGCGGCTTTTTTAAACAGCCCGCTGGGAAGAGGGCGCACTCAGATTATTGCGCGGAACCGTCAATGTAACTTTGCGCTTTGGCCCAAACTTTAGCGCCGATCTTGCGCCCCATCTTTTGGCCTTCGACGTTGCCGTCGGCGAAATGAATGCCGCCGTAAAGCCGCGAGATGCCCGCTTCTTCCGCCGCAGCGGTGAAGGTCGCCCAACCCAGCGAAACATCTGCTGTCGGGGTTACGCCGGGTTCAATCAGGGACGAACCCGCTTTGACCGTGAAGCTGCTGTTGAAATCGTCGCTGCCCGTATAAAGCCTTAGAATTTCGGCGCTCGTTGCGCTAAACGTGCTGTGGCCTGAAACGTATTCGGCAAACGGCGGCGTGACGAAACTCAAGGCTTGATAAGGTTGCCACAGTTCGCCTGTAATCAATTGGCGGCCTTTGCCAGGCCCGCCCCAGGCATAAACGCGCTGGTCTTTGAACAAAAAGCGGATCGCCGAAATCGGACGGATGTAATCAGTAGCACGCTTGCAATCCCACACCGCAATGCTCGCATCCATCAAACCGTTGGTGAGCGCGAAAAACATCTTGATATCGTGATCGAGCGCGTGACCGTCACGCAGCGAGACTTCGCGCGCCAGCACGCACCAGTGGCCCGGCGGCGTTTCAGAACCGGGGCCGTCCGCCCAGTATTCTGAAATCGCTTTTTCGCGGTCGCCCAGATTGCCGCTGATGGCGAGCAATTGCAGCGCTTGGCGACGATAAGCCCAACCGAAATTGGTATGCTGAATCAACGCCGGAGCGCGTTCAGGCTGAATTTCTGAACCCGATTTCAAACCAAACGGAAGCACGCGGCCCCATTGCGGAACCATGAATCTTTGCACCGTACCGTTCGGCAAACGCACTGGCTGCCAGCGGTTCGGGTCGTTCAACACGTCAGCCGTATTGACCGGTTGATAGTTCGTGTAGTCGCTATAAGCCCCCGGCGCGAGATCGCCGAGTTGGTTCGATCCGTCCTGGTGGCGGAAGTTCAAGACCGCAGCGGCAGCCGTATTGCCTAGGCCAGCGGCAGTCGCGGGATCAACACTCACGTCGGCAATGTCATAACCAAGTTCGGTCATCAATGCGTTGAACAAATCCTTTTGCGTAGGGAACAAATCCACCAGCGCGCGATAAGCGGCAAAGCTAATGGCTTGTTCTTTGTTTTCCGCCGTGCGTTCTTCGATCGGACGACGTAACGTCGAGCCGAGGCGCGTGCCGACGGCTACGTCGTCATAAGCCGCCCATGCATCGAACATTGCCGTATGCGTAATCGCCAACGCACGCGCCGTCATCGGCGGCCCCAGACGCGTGTTGCGTACGGCTTGCAGCGCCGCACTATTCCAGCGCAATACGACATTGTCTTCTACGCTGCTTTGCGCCAGCGCAAAGGGCGCAAGGCTTAATAGGCTTAACAACAGAAAGCACAAGCTGACCGTCAAACGGGTGAAGTGAGATTTCATAGTGATCCTTTCAGAATGATTGATTCCTGCGTCGTCGGCGACGGTGATAAAAAGCGCGCATCGGATGACAGGAAAGCTGGTTTGCGTTGCAGGCTCCCGAAGGTTTCGTGCGCATCTTGGAAGGCGTGCGAGATGCTGGCGGGAAAAAGGAAAAGAGCCTGGAAGGAAAGAACGAGGAGATGCAAATGCGAGCGCAAAGTATGCTAAGTGACGAAGCCGCAGCAAGAAGTTTTTCACACTTCGGGTTGTTTTTCAGGTCAAGCCGTCTATTGCCGACTCAATCTAAAGTTGGTTGTCAGTCTGTGAGCGGTCGGCTAAATTGCGGTCAAACTGTTTAATTTATTGATTTCGTGCCGATGCTGCCTCGTGGCTTCGGCGGAGCTTTTCTATGAAACCGCCTTCATCTCAAAAGTTTTTGCTCGGTGGCTTTTTGTTGCTGCTGGCGAATAGCTCTTACCTCGCCGCCTTCAACGCACCGACGGCATTTTATATTCTCAATCTCGGATTGCATTTCGGCTTGGGCTTGCTGCTGTTGGTGCTGTTTGTGCGTTACGTCAAACAGTCGTGGAGCGAGATGAATTTGGCGATGCGTGCGGCGGCAAGTGTGCTACTGGCGAGCGCAGCCTTCGGCGTGGCGATTTTGGCTTACGGCGCGATTCAACCCTTTCTCACGGCGCGCAAGCCGCTGCATTGGGCGATGACGGCGCACGTTATAACGGGCGTGCTTGGCGTACTGGCGCTGGCCTTCGCGTCGTTGCGATATTTCAGGGCGACGGGGCAGAAGCGTTACGCGCGGCTCGGCGGATTGGCTGCGGTCTTAGCAATCGCGCTGCCCTTGCTTGCCGGAGCTTATGCCACGCGCCAGAGCGCGAACCGCGATCATTTCTCGAACCCGTTGAATCCGCCGCTCACGATGGAAGGCGAAGGCGCGGGGCCGAAAAGCCCATTCTGGCCTTCGTCGGCGAACACGAATGTAAACGGCATCATTCCCGCGAATTTCTTTATGACTTCGCAGGATTGCGCGCGCTGTCATAAAGAGATTTACGATCAATGGAATTCGTCGGCGCATCATTTCTCGTCGTTCAACAATCAGTGGTATCGCAAGTCAATCGAATACATGCAGGACACCATTGGGACGCAACCCTCGAAGTGGTGCGCGGGCTGTCACGATCACGCCGTATTTTTCAACGGACGTTTCGATACGCCCATCAAACAGCAAATCAATACGCCTGAAGCGCAAAACGGTTTGGGCTGTACGTCGTGTCACTCGATCACGCACGTACGCAGTTCGATGGGCAACGCAGATTTCGAGATCGAATATCCGCCGATGCACGATATGGCGGTGAGCGACAACAAGTTCATGCGTTGGGGACACGACTTTTTGACTTACGTGAACCCAGACATGCACAAGACGACGTTCATCAAACCGTTTATGCGCGACAACACGCCGGAATATTGCGCCTCATGTCACAAGGTTCATCTCGACACGGGCGTGAATAACTATCGTTGGTTCAGAGGGTTTAACGATTACGACAATTGGCAAGCCTCTGGCGTATCGGGTCAGGGAGCGCGCGCGTTTTACTATCCTGACAAGCCGAAGAAATGCGCCGAGTGTCACATGCCAGCGGTGCCTTCGACTGATCCGGCAGCAAAAGACGGCAAGGTCAAATCGCATCGCTTCCCCGGCGCGAATACGGCGCTGCCATTTGTGAACGGCGACGAAGCCCAACTAAAAACCGTCACCGAGTTTCTCAAAGACAAACAAGTCACGGTGGATATTTTCGGCCTCAGCAAGGGCGAAGCCCCCGATCCTAAAGACGTGAAACAAATCAAAAGTCGTGGCGTAGAAGACGCGCCGAGCATGGCTTCTACGTTTGCGGTGGGCGAAGAGTCCGCGAGTTTCGGGATGGGGCAAGCCTTTATTTCAAAGCCTGCCGAAGTCATCGCGCCGCTCAACAAAGTCGTCAACGCCACAGTGCAGCGCGGTTCGTCGCAACGCCTCGATGTCGTAGTCCGCACGCGCAAGGTCGGGCATTTTTTCCCCGGCGGCACAGTGGACGGCTTTGACGTATGGGTCGAATTACAAGCCATAGACAGCAAAGGCAAAGTCATTTTCTGGAGCGGCCAAGTCGAAGATGAAGGCAAAGGCCCGGTCGAAAAAGGCGCGCATTTTTATCGGTCGCTGATGCTCGATGCCAATGGCAACCCGATCAATAAACGCAACGCATGGGCTTCGCGGACGGTAGCTTATGTGCGACTCGTACCGCCCGGCGCGGCTGACACGGTGCATTATCGTTTGGACGTGCCAGCGGATTGCGGCGATCAGATTACGATCAAAGCGAAGGTCAATTATCGCAAGTTCGCATGGTGGAATACGCAATGGTCTTATGGCGGCGTGCGCGACCCGAACGATAAAAATCCGGCGGTCAATGCGAACTACGACAACGGCAAGTGGGTCTTCAACGGCGATCTGTCAGGCGTGTCGGGCAAGATCAAAGAGATTCCCAACCTGCCCATCGTCACGATGGCTGAGGACACAGTGACGCTCAAAGTCATTGATAAAAGCGCGCCGTTGCCTGAAATGAAATCGGTTTTAAGCAAAGAAGTACGCGAACGCTGGAACGATTACGGCATCGGCTTGTTGTTGCAAGGCGACCTCAAAGCCGCCGAAGCCGCGTTTATCAAAGTGACTGAGATGGAGCCGGAGTATGTTGATGGTTACGTCAACATCGCCCGCGCCCGCATCGTCGAAGGCGAAATGGAAGCCGCCGCCGAAGTGCTGCAAAAAGCGTTGCAGCGCAATCCGCAACTGGCAAAGGCGAATTATTTTTACGGTCTGACGTTGAAAGCTGCGGGCAAATACGACGAAGCGTTGCAGCATTTGAACATCGCTGCGTCGCAATATCCGCGTGATCGCGTAGTGCAAAACACCATAGGCCGCATCCTGTTTTTGCAACGGCGCTATCAGGAAGCTGTGACGACGTTGAACAAAGTGTTGGCGATTGACCCCGAAGACTTGCAGGCGCATTACAACCTAATGCTGAGTTATCAGGGATTGGGCAACGCCGCTGAAGCCAAACGCGAAGAAGTGCTTTATCGTCGTTTCAAAGCGGACGAGTCTTCGCAAGCGATCACAGGCGACTATCGCCGGTTGAATCCGCACGACAACAACGAACGGCAACAGATTCACGAACATCGTTCGATTGACTTGAACCAGAAGCCTGCGCCGAAATTGCCTCCGGCGAAAGGTGAATATGTCGCACGCAAAGTAATCAAGCCAAAAGTCGTAGCGATGCGCTGAAAGTATTTCTAACGCAGGGCAGAAGAAAGAGTACGGAAATAACGGAACAACGGACGTCAGGCCATCGCGGTATAGTTTTCCGTCTGTTCCGTTATTTCTGTTTGTTCCGTACTCTTTCTTGTCTGATTTTATGGCGCGACTACTTTTCATCATTGGCTCGTTGCTGGCGTTCACCCTGAACGGTATCGCGCAAACCTCTGCCCCATCTTCTATTCGTTACGGTTCAGAAAACTGGCAAACCGAACAAGGCTTGCCGCAAAACACCGTGCATTGCATCCGCCAAACGCGCGACGGTTATTTATGGCTGGGCACACGCGAAGGACTCGCCCGCTTTGATGGCGTACGCTTTACGATTTTTGACCGACGCAATACGCCCGCCTTATTGCACAATCAGATTCGCCATTTGCTGGAAGATCGCGCAGGCAATCTCTGGATCAGCACGCCCGCCGCGTTAGTGCGTTATCGCGCAGGCCAGTTCACGGCCTTCACCACCAAAGATGGATTGTCGAGCGACAACGTATGGTCAACCTATGAAGACCGCGCGGGCAACTTATGGATTGCTACGCTGGGCGGACTCAGCCGCTATCGTGACGGCAAGTTCACGGCCTATGGCAAGGAGGCTGGCGGCAGCGTTGAAGCCTTGCTCGAAGACCGCGACGGCGCGTTGTGGATTGCTACGACCAATGGGTTAGTGCGATGGCAGAGCGGCGCGTTTGCGACGTTTACCAAACAAGAAGGACTGGCGGGCAATACCATCAAGGCGCTGTTTCAAGACCAGCAAGGCCGTTTGTGGATTGGCACGACTGAAGGTTTGTCGCGTTGGAGCGAAGGACGATTTATCAATACAGGCTTTGGGGCTGTCCTGCCGCCGCGCGAAGTCACGGCCTTCGCGCAAGACCGCGTAGGCAAGCTCTGGATAGGCACGACCGACGGATTGTATGAAGAACGCGCGGGACGATTTATTCGATACGCCACAACAGATAATCACATCAATGCGCTTTACGCTGACCGCAGCGGCAATGTGTGGATTGGTTCAGCGAATGGTCTCAGCGTTGTAGGGCAGGTTACTAACCTGCCCTACAACGCTGAAAGTCCCGTCCTCACCATTTACGAAGACCGCGAAGGCAATCTTTGGTTCGGCACCGACGGCGGCGGCTTGCACGTCTTGCGGCAGGTCAAATTCAACACCTTCACTACGCAAAACGGCTTGGGCGGCAACGTAATTCGTTCGGTTTTTGAAGACCGTTCTGGCAGTGTGTGGGTCGGTACGCAGGAAGGCGGCGTGAGCAAATTCAGCGATTCACGTTGGACAAGTTACACAAACCTGCCCAGCCAAGACGTGATGTCGGTGTGCGAAGACGGCGCGGGCAATTTGTGGTTCGGCACGACAAATGGCTTGGTGCGACAGCGCGGCAAGGCGCGAACGACTTACACGATGCGCGACGGCTTGCCGGACGATCATATTCGTTCGCTTTACGCCGACCGCGCGGGGCGTTTGTGGATTGGTACACGGCGCGGGCTGGCGCGTTGGCAGGACGGGAAGTTCACGGCTTATTCCGCACTCGATGGCTTGCCCGGCGATTTGATCGGCGCGCTGTGCGAAAGCCGCGACGGCAGTTTGTGGATCGGTACGCGCAACGGTTTGAGCCGCTTTCACAATGAGACGTTCACCAATTACGACACGCGCGCCGGACTCACGAGCGACGTGGTCATCGCCTTGCACGAAGACGACGCGGGCAATTTGTGGATCGGTACGTTAGGTGGAGGCTTGAATCGTTTTCGTGACGGAAAGTTCGCGGCTTATACGATGAAAGACGGGCTGCCCGACGACGTGATCTACCACATTCTCGAAGACGACCAGCAGCATCTCTGGTTGAGCAGCAACAAAGGCATCATCCGCGTCAGCCGTCTCGAACTCGAAGCACGCAGTGCCAATGCGTCGCAGCCTGTAGCGTTGGCGATTTATACGACCGCCGACGGACTCGAAACGCGCGAGTGCAGCGGCGGCGGACATCCCGCCGGAGCCAAGACGAGCGATGGCAAGCTGTGGTTTGCTACGCTCAAAGGCGTAGCCGTCGTTGATCCCGCACGCATGCCTTTTAACGCGCAACCGCCGCCCGTCGCCATCGAACAACTGCTCGTAGACGATCAGCCCATCACCTTAAACGACGCCGACCAAACGATTGACATCGCCGCCGGAGCGCATCGTTTTGAATTCGCTTATACGGGCTTGAGTTTCGTCGCGCCGCACAAGGCCTCGTTCCGCTATCGGCTGGAAGGTTACGACCGCGACTGGCTGACGGCAGGCGGACGGCGCGTGATTTCATATACGAACCTGCCGTCGGGGCGTTATCGCTTTCGCGTGCAGGCCAGCAACAACGACGGCGTATGGAACGAAACCGGCGCGGCGCTCGCGTTTTATCTGCGTCCGCGATTTTATGAGACGTGGTGGTTTGCGGCGTTTGTGGTAACCAGTCTCGCACTGGTAGGCGCGGCTTTATATCGGTTGCGCGTCCGTCGAATCGAACGCGAATTCAATGTCGTACTCACCGAACGCGCACGGCTCGCACGCGAGATTCACGACACGTTGGCGCAGGGGTTCACGGCGCTTTCGTTGCAACTCGAACTGGTCACGCGGCTGATTGATTGCGCGCCTGCCACGGCCAAGGCGCATCTCGAACAAGCGCGCTCACTCGTCCGCGATAGCCTCGCCGAAGCGCGTCGCACCGTATGGGACTTGCGTTCGTCGTCGCTCGAAGCCAGTGATTTGCCTACAGCGTTGCAACAAGCTGCACATCAACTTACGGCGGGCAGCGAGGTGAACGCCCAAGTCGAAGTCAGCGGCACTTACCGCCAACTCAACCGCGCGCTCGAAGACCACCTGCTGCGCATCGGGCAGGAAGCCATCACCAATGCCGTCAAGCACGCGCGCGCGACCAACATCCGCTTGCTGCTCGCGTTTGAACCGCAACGATTGCGCTTTAGCGTGCGCGACAACGGCATTGGCTTCGACGCGACGGCACTGCCAGCCAATGGACATCGTCAAGGCGGCTTCGGTTTAGTAGGCATCCGCGAACGCGCCGCCCAAATCGGCGGGCAGCTTGCGGTCAATAGCCGCTTGCACGAAGGGACGGAGATCGTGATTGAAATTCCGCTGAATGAAGACAACTTGTGAAAGTTCAGAGCGATTTTGCAGTGCTTGCCGATTAAAGAGTACGTCAAGATAATGACTCATATGAAAGACCTCGAAATTCTGACTGGCAACAGTCTAACGGTTTTGCCGACGATGA
>JANNUY010000891.1:0-2678 GCA_031414155.1 Acidobacteriota bacterium | reverse complement strand
CACGAGCGTAACGGCGGCGGCTACGGCGGCAAATGCACCTGCGGTAACAGCGGGCGCTAAGGTGGCTACTACTGCTCCACCGCCGGTCGTTCGCCCCAGGACGCTGGCGATTGCGTTAGGCGCAGTCGTGCTATTCGTCGGTGGATTATTCGGCTCGTTCTTTTATCGCAACCGCCAACAAACGATTGAGACGATTGCGGTGCTGCCGTTTTATTCGAGCGACAACAAGCTCGCGCCGCTGTCTGAGGGCTTGACCGAAGAAGTCATCAACGCCGTGTCAGACTTGCCCGACTTGAGCGTCATCGCGCGCAACTCGGTGGCGAAATATAAAACGCAGGACACAGACCCCGTGACCGTAGGCGAACAGCTCAACGTGCAAGCCGTGATGACCGGCGAAGTCTCGCAACTCGGCGCTGACACCATCGTGCAAATCGAATTAACCGATGCCAAAACGCGCCGTCGCATCTGGGGCAAGAGTTTCAATCGCAAGCTGAATGCGCTTTATGAATTGCAAAGCGAGATCGTTGCGGGCTTGGCGCAAAAGCTGAATCTCAAACTCAGCGCAGCGACAAGCCAGCAAATCGCGCAACAGAAAACCCAAAACGGCGAAGCCTATCGCCTCTATCTCGAAGGCCGCGCTTATTACAACCAAGGCACGCCCGCCGCGCTGCACCAGGCCGACGAATTGTTTGAAAAAGCCTTCGGCCTCGATTCGACTTATGCGGCGGCGGCAGCTGGCTGCGCGGCCTGTCACGCTTATGGCGCAGACCAAGAACCGCCCGATAAAGTCATGCCCAAGGCGCGCACCGTCGCACAGGTCGCGCTCAAGGGCGATCCGCAATCCGCCGACGCGCACTTGACGCTGGCGCGCGTGGCATTGCTTTATGACTGGGATTTCAAAGAGGCCGAGCACCTCATCAAACGCGCCATCGAACTCGAACCCAAAAACGCCGCGACGCATCAACGCTTCGCGGAATTTTTGGCATTGATGGGACGCCACAAAGAAGCGTCGAACGAAATCTATCAGGCGCGCAAACTTGATCCGCGTTCGTTGCCGATCAACGCCGACATCGGCACGCTGTCTTATTTTGCGGCTGATTACGATCATGCTTTTGAACACTTTCAACAAACGCTCCAACTCGACAACGATTTCGCTGACGCGCACACCGGCCTGGGGCTGACTTACGAACAGCAAAACCGCTTTGCCGAAGCCGTCAACGAATTTCTCGAAGCGCGCAAGCTGTTACGCGAAGACGTTGCTTACGTCACCGATTTGCAAGACGCCTTTGCCAAACAGGGCACGAAAGGTTTTTGGCAACAGGAACTCGCGCATCTGCAAGCCGAAGCGAAGGATCGTTACATTCCCGCGACGACGTTCGCCGCGTTGCATACGCGGCTGGGCGACATAGAAGCGGCGTTCAAATCCTTGCAATTGGCGCTGAAAGAAAAAGACGGCGGACTGGTTGATTTGAATGTGACGCCGGTCTTTACGGCACTGCGCAAGGATGCGCGCTTTGAGGATTTGTTGCGGCAAGTCGGCCTCAAGCAATGAAGTGCAACTTCTCTCGTGGTGAAATGGTTTGCTATGATGCCCCTGAAAGGATTTTTTTATGAGCAATCAAGTGACACTGAGTCTTTCGCCTGAGACGTGGCAGCAAGCGCAACGGATGGCGCAATTGACCAATCGTGGCGTCAGCGAATTGCTGGCCGATGCGCTTAGTTTGGTTTTCGCGCCCGTCAAAAAAGAAGCAACGCCATCACACTCGGTCGAGCAACTAACTGACAAACAAGTGTTAGCACTCACGCAGTTGGAATTGCCGCCCGCGCAAGACAAACGGTTAAGCAAACTGCTTCTTTCGCAACAAGCCGGAACGTTAAGCGAAACGCAACGACACGAGTTGCTCGCACTTATGCAAACCTATCAGGAAGGTTTGTTGCGCAAAGCCCAAGCCTTGCGCGTCGCCGTGCAGCGCGGATTGATGTCGCCGTTAGAGCCATGAGTATTTCTCGCGCGCTGCAAAAACGAATACGCCTTCATGCAAGCAATCGCTGTGGATACTGCCGTGCGGCACAGCGCCGCGTACTTGGCCCGCTAGAAATCGAACATATCTGCCCGTTAGCCTTGGGCGGCACGGACGACGAGTTCAATCTTTGGCTGGCCTGCCGCTTATGCAATCTTTACAAAGCGATTCAAACGCATGCTTACGATCCGCAAACCAGTAAGCGTTGCCTGTTATTCAATCCGCGCAAACAAAAATGGAGCCGCCATTTTGCGTGGAGCGAAGACGGCGAGCGCGTGTTGAGGCTTACGCCCTGCGGACGCGCCACCGTGATTGCGTTGCGACTCAATAACATTATTGCGGTGACCGTGCGCCGTGAATGGATTGGCGCAGGCTGGCATCCACCGCAGGGCGACGAATAGGTGTGACCGTGAGTGACTTGCTTTGCCAACAATGCGGCGCAGCCAACGCGCGCGCCTTTCATCAATGGATGTTCAGTGCAACCCGTGAACCTGCCGTCGTAACCGAACAACAACTTTGCCCTGCTTGCGCGCGCAGCCTGCGCCAGCAATTGCGCCAAACGTCTTCAATCCAAGCTGGCATCCAAACTGGTCTCACACGCGACGAACTCATCGCCCAACTTGACCGATTCTTTGCCGCGAGTGGCGTATTCGACAT
>JANNUY010000890.1:0-3406 GCA_031414155.1 Acidobacteriota bacterium | reverse complement strand
ATCGAGATTGCGCCGGGCTATCAATTCGCCGACAGCAAAGTGAAAACCGCCCAAATCAAACACACGCCTTATTCCGTAGACAGCGGCAAGAAAAAGAAAAAAGAGAAGAAAGAAGAAGAGAAGAAAGCGGCTGAAACTGCTAAATCGAATTAGTGGTTAGTGGTTAGTGGTTAGTGGCTAGTTAAAGAAAAGATTCTTCACTAGCCGCTAGCTACTAGCCACTAACCACTTAGCCACTGGCCACTATGTTGCAAAAACAATTCATCAGCGAATTCACACCGAATCAATCCATCAGCACGACCTTTCTGGTTAAGCTCAAAGAGTTACGCAACAAAAAAACCGGCGGACATTACGCCTTTATGGTGCTGGCTGATCGCACCGGCGAAATCACCGGCCAATGGTGGGATAACTTCGAAGATTCGATTGATACGTTTGAGCGCGACGACATCGTCTTTGTGCGCGCCGCCGTCAATCTTTATCGCAATCAGTTACAGCTTTCGTTGCATCGCATGCGCAAGTGCGCCGACAACGAAATTGACTTGGCACATTACTTCCCTACGACGAAATATGACGTGAATGAAATGTTTGCTGAGTTACTGGCGATCATTGGCGGCTTTCAAAATCAATACCTCAAACAACTGCTGACTAACATCTTTGCCGACGAAACGACGGTGGCGAAATTCAAAAAAGCGCCCGCTGCCAAAACGATGCATCATCCTTATCTGGGTGGCTTGCTTGAACACACGCTCTCGCTGGTCAGGTTGGCGCACAAGGTCGGTTCGCATTATCCGGGCATTGATTTGGACTTATTGCAAACGGGCGCAGTGCTGCACGATTTTGGCAAGATTGATGAACTGAGTTACGAGCGTGGCTTCGGCTATACCAACGAAGGCCAAATGATCGGCCACCTCACGATGGAAACGATCATGGTGCATGACCACATCAAGCAAGTGCCGAACTTCCCCGACGAATTACGCCGCCACTTGTTGCACCTGTTACTGACGCATCATGGCAAGCTCGAATATGGCTCGCCCAAATTGCCCTCGACGCCCGAAGCCCTGCTGTTGTCTTATCTCGACGATCTCGATTCAAAAGTCGAAGCCATGCAACGCCTCATCGCCGAGCCTCACGCCACCGGCGATTGGACACGAATGACCCCAATGTTCGAGCGTTCAATTTATCGCGTGCGCACCATTGAGATGCCCGCCACTGAATTGATCGTGCCTGCCGCTGAAACTGCCGCGCCCAGTGAAGCGCCCAAGAAATCCGTTGCGCGGGCCGAAGGGTTCAATACGCCGTTTGCGCAGTTGGCGAATCTTGAACACGAGTAATTCAGCCGAAAAGCGTGTGTGACAAAGCCTACCTCAGTTGTTAGCATAGGGCTTACCAGCTTATTTTTTCCGGCTGCATCAGCCACCCGAAAGCAATAATTACTAATGAGTTCTCCTGTTCCCAACATTCGCAACATCGCCATCGTCGCTCACGTAGACCACGGCAAGACTACGCTCGTTGATGCCATGCTGCGTCAATCCGGCCTTTATCGCTCCAACGAACGCATGGTCGAGCGCGTTATGGATTCGATGGATTTAGAGCGTGAACGCGGCATCACGATCATGGCGAAAAACACCGCCGTGCAATATCACGGCACCAAGATCAACATCCTGGATACGCCGGGCCACTCCGATTTCGGCGGCGAAGTCGAGCGCGTACTCAAAATGGCTGACGGCGTCGTTTTGCTCGTTGACGCTTCAGAAGGGCCGTTGCCGCAAACGCGTTACGTGTTGTCAAAAGCCCTTGAACAAAAGCTAAAACCCATCGTCGTTATCAACAAAATTGACCGGCAGGACGCACGCGCCGAAGAAGTGGTCAACGAAGTCTATGACTTGTTTATTGATCTAGACGCAGACGATGTGCAGATTGATTTCCCGATCCTTTACGCCATCTCGCGCGACGGCATTGCGAAATACAAACTCGAAGATGAAAGCGACGACTTGCGTCCGCTATTTGAGCAGATTCTCAAGACGATTCCGCCGCCGCGTTGCGACGAAAGCCTGCCATTGCAGGTGCTGATTGCAAATCTGGATTACAGCGAATACGTCGGGCGGTTGGCGATTGGGCGCATCTTTAACGGCACCGTCAGCGTGGGCGATCAAGTGATGGTGTGCAAACACGGCGGCGCGCAGGAAAAAGCAAAAATTACGCAGCTTTATACCTTTGACGGACTCAAGCAGGTTCCCATCGAAACCGCAGCGAGTGGCGACATCATTGCCCTCGCGGGTCTCGAGGGCATCAACATCGGCGACACGATTGCTTCGGTAACTGACCCCAAACCGCTGCCGCGCATTGTGGTGGATGAGCCAACGATCTCAATGACATTCGGCGTGAACAACTCGCCGTTTGCAGGAAAAGAAGGCACGCATGTCACCTCGCGCAAGATTCGTGAACGGCTCGACAAAGAACTGCTCGCCAACGTCGCCATTCGCGTAGACGAAACCGATTCGCCCGACCGCTTTCAGGTGTCAGGCCGTGGCGAATTGCAGCTCGCCATCCTGATTGAACAGATGCGGCGCGAGGGTTACGAAATGAACGTTGCGCGTCCGCAAGTCGTCACGCAAAAGAAAGACGGCGAAACGCAAGAACCCATCGAAAGCGCCGTGATTGACGTACCCGAACAATTCATCGGCGTCGTCACCGAAGCCATGGGACGCCGCAAGGGCACTATGACCAAGATGGTCAACCACGGACACGGGCGCGTGCGCATGGAGTTCGAAATCCCGAGTCGCGGTTTGATCGGTTTTCGCAATGAATTCCTGACTGAGACTAAAGGCACGGGCTTGTTGAATACGATCTTTTTGCGTTGGGGCAAATGGCAGGGCGAACTGGCCGGACGCGGCACGGGCAGCTTGGTTGCTGACCGTTTGGGTGCTGCGACGGGCTATTCGATCTTTAACCTGCAAGAACGCGGCGCGCTTTTCATCAAACCGCAAACCCAGGTTTATGAAGGCATGATCGTCGGCGAAAACGCCCGCGACGTTGACCTCGACGTCAACATCGTCCGCGAAAAGAAACTCACCAACATGCGCGCTTCGTCAGCCGATGAAGCCTTGCGCCTCGTGCCCGTGCGCGACATGACACTGGAACTGGCGATTGAATACATCGCCGAAGACGAACTGGTCGAAGTCACGCCGAAATCCATTCGGATGCGGAAGAAAGTTCTGGCGGCGAATATGCGGCCTAAGTCAAAGAAGACGGCGGAATAGGCTTCGTCAAATGCTTAAAAGTTAAGGGCTGCTTGTTGCTCAAGCAGCCCTTGCTTTATCAGCTCTCGCTCAACGGAGGCATAGCGATAGGCTTCAGGGTCATTTTCCATTTCTCTGAGAGAAATCGCGCTTCGATCCAGGCCGCG
>JANNUY010000889.1:0-3206 GCA_031414155.1 Acidobacteriota bacterium | reverse complement strand
TGAATGACGGCGATTACGCTTCGGTCGAAGTCGCCGTGCGCGTGGGCGGCATCATGCCGTTCAAGGGCGGCAAGCTCAAAATGTATGAGTTCGTCGGCACGGACGGCGAAGCGCAGGTGCGCGCGTTTTGGTGGAATCAGGTTTTTCTCGACAAGGTTTTTCAACGCGGCACGCGCGTGATTCTTTACGGACAGTGGAAGAAGAATAAATACAAAGGCTATTTCGAGGTTGAGAATCCTGACTATGAACTTATGCAGAATGACGATGGCGACACTGAGGCCAGTGCGATTCATACGGCCCGGCGCGTGCCGGTTTATCGCAAGCTGGGCGAATTTCGCACGCGGCAATTGCGTTCGATCTTTCATCACGTCGTCAGTAACGTAGCCTTTGACAGCGATGATCCGCTGCCGGTTGAAATGGCTACGCGGCATCATTTGATCGCGCGCGACGAAGCCTTGCGGCTGATTCATTTTCCCAGTGATGACGTACCGCTTGAACATTATCATCAGGCCAAATCGCCTGCGCATCGGCGGTTGATCTTTGAGGAATTCTTTTGGCTGGCGATTGCGTTGGGCTTGCGGCGCGGCGCGCGGCAGAGCGAACCCAAAGGCTTGCAGGTCGAAATCAATGATCGCGTACGCGCGGCGGTGCGCGCGATTTTGCCGTTCACGCCGACCAATGCGCAGAAGCGCGCGCTCAAAGAAATCGTAGACGATATGACCAGTGACAAGCCGATGAACCGCTTGTTGCAAGGCGACGTAGGCAGCGGCAAAACCATTGTCGCTGTGCAAGCGATGGTCGTCGCGGTTGAGAACGGCTATCAAACGGTGTTGATGGCTCCGACTGAAATTTTGGCCGAACAGCACGCGCGTAACATCAAGCGTTGGCTCGGCGACAAATACCGCGTGGCCCTGCTGACCGGCAGTTTGAAAGCCAAAGAGAAACGCGAACTGCACGCGGCCATTGCTAGCGGCGAAGTGGATGTCGTGATCGGTACGCATGCCGTGATTCAAGAGGCCGTGCAATTTCACAAGCTGGGCTTCGCGGTGATTGACGAACAGCATCGCTTCGGCGTGATGCAACGCGCGGCCTTGCGGCGAATGGGAGTGAATCCCGATGTGCTGGTGATGACGGCGACGCCGATTCCGCGCAGCCTGGCGATGACGGTTTACGGCGATTTAGAAGTTTCAGTCATTGACGAAATGCCGCCGGGACGCACGCCAATCAAAACGTTTTTGCGTTGGGATACCGAAGAAAAGCGCGACAAAATTTATGCGTTCGTTCGTCAGCAAATTCAGGCGGGGCATCAGGCTTACGTCGTGTTGCCGCTGATCGAAGAATCGGAAAAGCTCGACTTGCGCAACGCAACCGAGATGCACGAAACCCTCAGCACCGAAGTCTTTCCCGAATTCAAGGTCGGCCTGCTGCACGGCAAGATGAAGCCCGCCAACAAAGACGCGGTGATGCGTTCGTTCAGCGCGAACGAAACGCAAATCCTCGTCGCCACCACCGTTGTCGAAGTCGGTGTGGATGTGCCGAACGCTTCGGTGATGTTGATCGAACACGCCGAACGTTTCGGCCTCTCGCAACTGCATCAACTGCGCGGGCGCGTAGGGCGCGGCGCGGCGGAAAGTTACTGCATCCTGTTGGCGCAATACGCCAAATCGAAAGAGGCCGAAGAGCGATTGAAAGTGATGGAAGAAACTACCGATGGATTCAAAATCGCCGAGAAGGATTTAGAGATTCGCGGGCCGGGCGAAGTGTTGGGTACGCGGCAATCGGGCTTGCCTGAGTTTCGCATCGCCAACCTTGTACGCGATCAAAAGATTCTCGAAATTGCGCGGCGCGAAGCTGAGTTTATGCTTTACGAACGGGTGCGCACACGCGAAACCGATAGATTGATTCAATTTGTTAAACAACAGCCGCGCTTTGGTTTGGCGCGCGTGGGGTAGCCTGGGTACGCGCGCGTCCTCGCGCGCTGTTCGGCAGAGCCTTTGATGTTGGCATTACTTGCAAGCCCCAAGAGCGCGCGGGGACGCGCGCGTACCCAAGTTTATTTCTTCAAAACTACTTCGATTTTGCTAGTTTCGCTTACCTTCACTTCGACTACGTGTTTGCGCGCTTGATAGCCGGGCGCGTTGACCAACAACGTATAACGTCCCGGCGGCAAATCAGTGAATTCAAATTGACCGTGTTCGTTGGTCGTCGGAGCCATTTCGTTAAGCTCGCCTTGCGCGGTTGTTTCAGCGATTCCCAAAATTGCATCAACAATCGGATGCTTGGCTTCGTCAGTTACGAGGCCGGTGATGCGGCCTTTGTTTTTCGATTGCGTGACGGCTTGCGCAGCCAGACAACTCAGCGTGATAACGCATACGGCTAAAACTGCTTGTCTCATATTCATTCCTCCTTCTTGTTTGCATGAGCAAAGCGCCCTGCGTCGCTAAGAACGCAGGGCGCTTTGGTTGTTGCGAATTTTGTCGCAGTTGGTTTTTAGAAGCCCGTCGCAATCCAGTCTTGAATGCGGTCAAAGCGCGAAGAGTTGATGCGGGTCGCCTTGTTCAGATTGTCGCCGTTCGTGCCGTAAGCGTGAACGCCCATCACGTAGCGGCTGCCGTTGATGATGCGGTAAACGCCGCTCCCGCTTTGCCCGTTAAAGGTGTCAATCTGATAGAACAACCGCTTGTCGTTCGTGTCGAGAATCGGATCGGCGTCGTAGTACATTTCACGACCGCCGCCCAAGTCACCCGGATAACCAGCGAGGTTGCCGGTGATGCCTTCGAGATTCGACCAAGTGCCGTAACCGAACCAGCCGACCGTGTTGCCAATGTGACGATCTAACGTAATCAGCCCGTAATCAGCATCGGCGTTTTGGTCTTGCGTCCAAGCGGTCACCGAGCGGAAGTAAGAAGCGAACGCTGAACCGTAGGGGCGATAAGTGCCATCCAAACCGGGGACGACTTCGACCGAAGAAGCCCAGCCGCCGCGCGCTTCGTTGTGAATGCAATGACCCGCCGTCAACACATAACGCGAAGCCACCATCGTGCCAGAGCAACCGCCCGTCTGACCGTTCGGCCAGCGAATCAAAAGCTTCGTGATCGCGCGCCACGGATAAACCGTCGTGTTCGAGATGTTGACGCGGTTGTCAGCGCCGATCACTGAATAAATCAGATTGCCGTCGGCGTCTTTTTGCGGCTCGCCGTTTTTGT
>JANNUY010000888.1:0-4734 GCA_031414155.1 Acidobacteriota bacterium | reverse complement strand
TTTCAACGAAACCCTTACTCAAGCCGTAACCCAATTGAACGCGGGCGAATTTTTCGATTGCCACGAAACGCTCGAACCATTGTGGCAAGCAGCTTCCGGCGATGAACGCATTTTCCTGCACGGTTTGATTCAAGCCGCCATCGCGCTTTGCCACGTCCAACGCAGTAATCTCAAAGGCGCACTGAGCGTGCATCTGCGCGCCCAAAGCAAATTCAAAAATCTGCCCGACAAAATGCACGGCGTCTCGCTGCGCCAGCTTTCCCGCGAACTTGAGGCTTTCTTCGGAGCTGTTTATGCAGCGTACGGTAAAGCGGCTTCATTCCCCACCATTCAATGGCAACCCGATTCCAAGCTCGGAGACTGACTTATGCGTATCCGCGAAATCATCCTTAACAACGTCCGCTCTTTTCGTGGCGAACATCGCATTTCTTTCGTTAACCCGCTGACTGAGGCCGCCAATCCGATAACGGTCATTGCCGGAACGAACGGCACAGGAAAAACAACAATTCTAGAAATGCTAGAAACGTTACTCACACCTCGTCAGCCATCAAGCCTTTTGGGAGAGGTTTACGAAGGAAATGGTTTTGCCTGCCTCAACATAGAACTGAACCACTCTGAGTTAATTGGAGAGAAGCACTACGATTCTGACTCAACGCTTTGGATTGGTGTTGGCAACCTCGACTTTGCTCCGCCTAAAATTAAAGAATCGTTCCCTCGTCTCGATCCAATGGACGCGATGGGACGATTTAACATTCCGTCAGGTCTTTCCGTGTCTGACCCGTTACTTTTCAAGGATTGGCAATCAGCTAGAGACCGTATGTCCGAAGGGAAAGCTAGCATGTGTGGCGGACTAATTTATTTTCCACAAACACGACATCCATTTCTTTCCACAATTGCACCAAAAGGAATCCAGCCGCCGCCGCCTGTCCGTGAGTGGGTCTCACGCGTGTCTGCGTCTGATCAATGGGACACTTCTTTAGAAGGCTTTTTCGTATGGCAAAATTATCTCGACCTGGAAGCCAATGCACATAGAATTCCACCCAATCGACTTAAGAATTTTGTAAGTGAAATTGAATCTGTGCTTGGCAAAGACCGCCACATCAGCATCAAAGAAGGGCGTGTTTACGTTCCTACGACTTGGTCGGCAAAAGGAGCAGAACCAACTTTAGTACGCCTTGATCAGCTTCCATCAGGTGAGCAGCAAACACTTTGGATGTTAGGCGAATTGGCTCGGCGGCGGCGTGATAGTGCTGTCATTCTCATAGATGAGCCAGAAACAAGTTTACACCCTACTTTGCAGCGAGGGCTGGTGCATCAACTTCGCACAATGGCACGCAACTGGGATTGCCAACTCATTCTAGCTACGCATTCACTCGAAATCTTGCGCTCTGTACATCAATCATCTCGCATCAATCTTGACCATTTGGAACCGCAAGAAGAAGCCGCTGAAGTCTCTTATGCGGAGGCTGCGTAAATGATCTTTCCCCCAATTGACGATCTCGAAATACAGTTATCCACCGGACACGGTATTGGCATCATCGTTGAAGGAGAGACTTACGCCGATGATCCGTTTTATTACCGCACATGGTTTGGTGATCGGGCAAACGAAGTTACTTTCTTTCCGCAAAACGGCTGGGCGCAAGTGATGACGGCAGTGAGTGAATTGCGCCAGCGCAACCCAGACATTCCAGTTTACGCGATCATTGACCGTGACTTTTGCGAAGACCACAAACTTGACTGCGATTTCGACTCATTGGGGATTTTACGCACACCTCGTTACACGCTCGAAAATTATCTGCTTGATCCGGCGTGTTGGGCCGCAACCTTTCAACTCATCTTTCCGCGCAATCTCGCAGCCGCACAAGGCTGGAACCAAACTGAATTCGTCGCCCAGCAAATCAAAGCAGCCTATCAAGCCTGCTGCGGCCTGGCGGCTCATAACTGGGTAGTCAGTTCGATTACGCCTCATTACGAAAGCCAGCCACACTTCCAATCGCGCAACTTCCTGCAACATTTCAAAGCATACAGCGGCGATGGCGCCGTGAGCGAAGCCTTGCTGAATTGGCAGAACCAACTCGGCGCAAGCGAAGACCTGCCCGCCTTGTTTCAAACTCGATTAGCGTTTCTGCTCAGTCAAAGTCAGGAAGTTCAAGCGACGCAGGTTTCCGGCAAGTACGTTTTGAAATACTTGCACGACCGGTTTCCGCTGAAACCGCCACGCATGACCAAGTACGCACTGAATGATTATCTGGACTATTACCTCGACAAATGCTCATCACCGCCGCCCGATCTGGTAGCCTTGATTGACCGCATTCTCGCTCACGCCCATCAACCTAAAGGAGCTTGATCCTATGCTGTTAAAAACTCGTTTAGCTCTGTTGAGTCTCTGGCTGGGTTCCGCGAGCCTGTTCAGTTTTGTCGTAGCACCTGCCGCGTTCAAAGCGTTGCCCTCGCCGTGGCTGGCGGGCAATGTCGTAAACCGCGTACTCGGCGTAACCGAAATCATCGGCATTGTCGTTGGCGTAGTGTTGTTATTGCTGTTGCTGGTCGCCAAACCGACGCGGCGCGCGCGGTGGTTTGAAGGGGTTACGTTGGCGTTGATGACGCTCTCAATGGCGCTGTCAAAATTCGTCGTATCGAAAAACCTGCACTCGTTGCGCGAACAATATGGCGAAGCGTTGTCTACTTCTCCCACGCTGCAAGCCGTGAAAGCGATTTTTGACGGGTACCATCAGGCTTCGGTGGGGCTGATGAGTTTCAACTTGTTGGCGACGCTGATATTGATCGTTTATTTGATTCGCCGTCCGGCTATTTCAGGTAAATCGCATGTCTGAAATTGAAGAACAGGATTCATTTGCGTTCGCGTTCACCCAAACGCTCGCGCACAAAGAACGCGGCCCGCGACTGGATGAATTTATCGCGCAACAATTGCCGCGCGTCAGCCTCACGCGCATCCGCCGCTTGATCGAAGAAGGCGATGCGACCGTCAATGACGCTGAATCGCAAAAAGGTTATCGGCTCGTCACCAATGATTGCGTAACAGTCAAACTCTTTGCGGCGGAAAAATCTTCTGCTACGCCTGAAAACATTCCGCTCGACATTCTTTATGAAGACGACGACTTAATCGTCGTCAATAAGCCGACGGGCATCCTCGTGCATCCTTCGCACAGCGAAAAATCGGGTACGTTGCTCAACGCGCTCGCCTTTCACTTTTGGCAAACGCACAAGGCGGCGATTCGTCCGGGGTTGGTGCATCGGCTCGACCGCGATACGTCAGGCGTAATCGTCATTGCCAAGACGCCGCGCGCACATCGCACGCTGGCGAAACACTTCCGCGAGCGCTGGGTCAAAAAATTTTATCTCGCATTGGTCAGTGGCGAAGTCCAAAAAGATTCTGGCGAAATCGAAGCGCCGATTGGCGCGCGCGATACGAGTTGGCCGCGCTGGTGCGTGATGCCTGAAGCTGAAGGCGGACGCGCAGCCACGACTCGTTACCGCGTCAAGCAACGCTTCGCCGCGCATACGCTGCTCGAACTCGAACCGCTCACCGGACGCACCCATCAACTGCGCATTCATTGCCTGCTGTTGGGACATCCCATCGTAGGCGATACAGTTTATCGTGATGAAGACAGTATTGATCCGCTCGTCAAAACACATCGCCTCAAGCATCAGTTGCTGCACGCGGCGCAATTGCACTTCCACCATCCGGCGACGGGGCAGCCGATGCTGATCGAAGCGCCTTTGCCAGCAGAGTGGAAAGTGCTGAGTGCTGAGTGCTGAGTCTTTTCATGCTACCGACAACCAATAAACGACAACCAACCAACCAACTGGCAACCGACTTACTCATTCTCGGCGGAGGCCCCGGCGGCATCGCTGCGCTGTTGTGGGCCAATTCCGTAGGGCTGAAGGCTACGTTGCTTGAAACGGCCTCAGAGCTTGGCGGACAGTTGCTACAGATGTTTCATCCGGTGATTGATTATCCGGGCTTGTTGCCGACGGATGGCGCGGCGTTACGCGATACGTTCAAGCAACACGCAGATGCCTTATCGCTGGATTATCGTTTGGGCTGCCGCGTTGAGGCGGTTGATCTGGCTAACAAACAGATCGTATGTAATGGCGAAACGCTAACTGCCAATGCGATTATTATTGCTACGGGCGCGCGACAACGCTGGCTGGGCATCCCCGGCGAAAAACTCGCGTGGCATATAGACACCAATGCCGAGCGCGCTTATCACAACCAATCGGTTTGCGTCATCGGCGGCGGCGATTCGGCAGTTGAGAACGCGAACATTCTTGCACGCACCGCTGCGCGCGTGACGCTCATTCATCGTTCTGACAAATTTCGCGCGCGGGCTGAATGGCTCGCGGCGGCAGAGGCTGCGCCGAATATCACCCTCTTGCGACACACCATTCCACTCGCAGTTCACGCAGGCAGCCTTGAAATACAAAACCGGCAAACGGACGAGCGGCAAACCTTGCCAACTGCTGCCACTTTCATTCGTGCCGGTGTCGTACCGAATACGGAACTGTTTGCTGAACAGATCGAATTGAATGAGGCGGGTTACGTGCGAGTGTTCGGCAACCAACAGACTTCGCTGCCTTTGGTTTATGCGGTGGGCGACGTGTGCCAACCCGCTTGCCTGAGCGTAGCCACCGCCGTCGGACACGCCGCGCTCGCACTCAAAGATTTGCAGCATCGGTTGTCATCGTATTCGCGCTAACGCGGGAATTCAC
>JANNUY010000887.1:0-6683 GCA_031414155.1 Acidobacteriota bacterium | reverse complement strand
TAAAATTCAAGGCGCGGCCCAATCGCTGACCGTACTCGCTTCGGCGATTGGCCCACTATTACTAGCAGAATGCGTCACGCGCACCGGCTCTTACGCCGTGATGTTTCGTTTGTTAGCCGTGATTGTCACCGCGCTTGCGCTGGCGGCGTGGTGTTTAAGAACTGACAGAACTATAAGGACTCATTTAACAACATGACCAGACTCATTCAATTGCAACAAGACGGCATTCGCAAAGTCGGTGTCGTCGAAGAACCTAACATCAGACTGATTGCGCCTTTCGCTTCGATTTACGAACTGGCGCTGCACGCGATTAACCACGGCGTTAAGCTGACTGATTTGATTGCGCAATCGGTGACGGATGAAACGTTGAGCTACGACGATGTTTATACCGGCCAATCGGCGTGGCGCATTTTACCAGCGGCAGATCATCCCGAAGAAGCTGCGCGCTGTTTGGTGAGCGGCACAGGCTTGACGCATACGGCGAGCGCGAAAAATCGCAATGCGATGCACGTTCAGGACGCGACTACGCTGACTGACAGCATGAAAATTTTTTACGCTGGCGTCGAGCACGGCAAGCCTGCCACTGGCGAAATCGGCGTCGCGCCCGAATGGTTTTATAAAGGCCACGGTGACATCTTGCGCGCGCACGGCGAACCGCTTTTTACGCCGCGTTACGCCGAAGACGGCGGTGAAGAACCTGAAATTGCGGGCGTCTATATTGTCGCCAACGACGGCACGCCTTATCGCATCGGATTCACCACGGGCAATGAATTTTCTGATCACAAGTTCGAGAAACAGAATTATCTTTATCTGGCTGGCTCGAAATTACGCACTTGTTCTATCGGCCCAGAGCTCGTCATCGGGCACGACTTTCAATCTGTGCCGGGTATGGTGACGGTCGAACGCGACGGACAACCGCTTTGGTCGGCTGCGATCAAATCGGGCGAAGCCGAGATGTGTCACAGCCTCGCCAATATGGAACATCACCATTTCAAGTTTGAAGGCCATCGTCGCGCGGGTGACGTGCATATTCATTTTTACGGAGCCGATGCGTTCAGCTTTGGCGCTGGCGTTGCTTTAGAAGCAGGCGACGTGATGAAAGTGCAATGGGAAGGCTTCGGACGTACGTTATGCAATCCGCTCGAAGTGGCAGAAGAAAAAGATGCTGTCGTTGCAGTGTCAGCGATGGCCTGAAGGAGAACCAATGGAACAACTCAAAACGATTCTTCTGATGCTGGCTTTGTGTGTAATCTCGTATGCACAAGGCATCAAGTTCGACTTGCCCAAAGCTGAATCGCAACACAACGTCAAAGCGGTAAAGGTGACATACAAAGGCAAGCCTGCCTTGCGTGTAACCGATGCGCCGACAGCTACGGGCGACTTTGATGATCGAATGGTGATCTTGCCTGACACTAATTTTCAGGACGGTGAAATCACGCTCGAACTCGCAGGTTCCTTGCTTTCCAACCCTCCTGAAGGCGCGCGCGGTTTTGTGGGCGTGGCCTTTCGTGTGCAAGGCAAAGCTGAAAAGTTCGAAGCGTTTTATTTGCGGCCTCTCAATGGCCGGGCTGACGATCAGGTGCGGCGCAATCATTCAGCGCAATATATTTCGCACCCTGATTTCCCGTGGCAGAAGTTGCGCAAAGAGTTTCCTGAAAAATACGAAAGCTATGTTGATCTCGTACCACACGAATGGACGAAGGTGCGCATCGTGGTCAACGGCTCGCGGGCCTGGCTGTTCGTGAACGGCGCGGAACAAGCTACGTTGATCGTGAATGATTTGAAACTTAGCCCGGCGGGTGGCGCGCTGGGCTTGTGGATCGGGCCGGGTACGGTCGCGCATTTCACCGGCTTGCGCGTGACGAAATGAAATACCGACTCGTCGCATTTGATTTCGATGGCACGGTGGCTGATTCGTTCACTTGCTTTTTGCACGTACTCAATCAAACCGCGGGTATGCTTGGCTTTCGCACAGTTGAACCATCCATGTTTGATGAGTTGCGCGCAATGAGCAGCGATGAGATTCGTCGTTACCTAAAAATTCCATGGTGGAAGATTCCGCGCATCGCCACGGCTATGCGGCGTGGCATGTTTGAACGTATTGACGAAGTGAGTTTGTTTCCTGGTGTCACGCCGCTTTGGCATACGCTCTCGCAATCAGGTGTGACGTTGGGGATTGTTACTTCCAATTCGTATGAAAACATCAGCCGGGTGATGGGTACGGAAAACCTGAAACTCATCAGTCACGTTGAATGCAACATCGGATTGATGGGCAAGCGGCGACCGTTGCGGCGCTTGCTCAAACAAAGCGGCGTAGCAGGTAGCGCAGCACTTTATATCGGTGACGAAAAACGCGATGCCGAAGCTGCGCGCGCCGCCGGTTGGGATTTCATCGGTGTGGCGTGGGGCTACGCCAAGCCCGAAGTCTTGCAACCGCATTCAAACGGCAAACTCTTTCAGCAAGTCGAAGACATTCTGACAACGGTCAACGGTTCGTGATGGCGGCAGTTTATGCGAAAGCAAAACGCACAACTCATTTTGATTCTGGCGCTTTTGTCGTCGTTCGTCTGGCTGAAGTTTTCTGTTGCGTACGCACAAAGCCCCAGCAGTAAAGAGAGCGCCCAGATTCTGTTGGGCAAGCGTTTGTTTTATGACGCGGGCTTTTCTTCTCCGAAAGGCGACTTGCCCGCGAGTTGTTCTAACTGCCACTTGTTCAACGAAGACCCGCAGGGCTTGCGCGCTTTCAGCGAGTTTTTTAATCGCAGTTGGTTTTCGTGGCGTGCCGAAGACCCGCGCCGTTTGCACGCGCGCAATGCGCCGGTGTTGTTTGATGTTGCGTTACATTCCCAACTGCATTCTGACGGCGAATTCGCTTCGCTTGAAGCGTTGGTGAAAGGCACGTTCGCGGGGCGTCCGATGGGTTGGTTGCGAGGCGAAGAAGCGCAGGCTTATGCGCAAATGCGCGGCGTGTTGCTTGAAGCGGGCAGCACCTATCCGCAGCAATTCAAAACCGAACTCACCAAGCTGAATGCAGAAGAAACGGCGAATCGCGTCGCCGCTGCCGTTGCCTCGTTTATGCGAACGTTGCGCAGCCCGATGGATTCGCCCTATGACCGCTTTGTCGCGGCCAATCAACTGAGCGCACTTACCAACGCGAAAACTTACGACACTTTGCTCGCGCGGTTAGTGCAAAAAGCATCGTTGCGTTTCATCAAAGACTTTGACGAAACGGCGTTGCAAGGCATGCAAATTTTCTTTCGCACGTCAGGTGATAAAGCGGTGGGCAATTGCGTCGCATGTCATACGCCGCCGCTGTTTACCGACCTGAGCTTTCATAACGTAGGCGTCAGTCAGGCTGATTACGACGGCGTGCATGGAGAAGGCAAATTCGCCGCGTTGGAAAGTCCGTTGAATGTGGCGCGTCCGGTTGAACGTTTTCGGATGGCTCCAGAACGTGGACTGCCCGAACGCGCAGACTTAGGCCATTGGAACATGGTTGATCTCAAACACTCGCCGTTGCGCAAGTCGGGCGAAAGTGATGCGGCGTTTTTGCAACGGATAGTGGGCACATTCAAAACGCCTACTTTGCGGCATCTGGCTTTCAGTCAGCCTTATTTTCACAACGGCGCTTTCACCGACGTGCTTGAAACGCTGCGTGAGAAAGTGCGCTTGAGTGAGTTGGCGCGCGCCGGAAAGTTACGCGCCGCCGATGAGCAACTGCTTCGCATGCGATTAAGCGAAGCCGACCTCGCGCCGTTGGTTAAGTTTCTCAATTCGTTGAATGAAGAGTTGCGAGTGAATTACTGATAAGAGAATCAAGTTATGAAACGAACTTTCCGCTGGATGATGATGATGCTTTGTGTCGGCGCAGTCTTTGGCTGGCTCGTCGCAGGCCAAACCAACGCGCTCAAGCAATGGCAGAAAGGCAAAGGCTGGGGTTGGGTGTGGGGCAAAGACGATGAGGTCGGCGCGTTGAATGAAATGACCGACGCTTCGCGGTTGGCGGCGTTGCGCATTGCTGATCGCGGGCGCACGTTCGATTTGGGCGTGACTTATGACCGCACGTCTTACAAGTGGCCGGGGCATAGTCCGGGCGAGATCATGACGTTTCGTTCGCCCGAAGGCGTCAAGCGCCAAGGCGATTTGCCTGCGATTGTGAATGACAACGCCGACAAGCTGGCGTGGCACAGCGCGGCGCTTTTCATCAGCGACAACGTCGCTACGCAAATTGACGGACTCGGCCACATCACGACCGATGACGACAATCATTGGTACAACGGATTTAAGGAGAGCGACTGGGGCGGCAACTGGGGTGTACGCAAAGCCGATGCGACGACGATTCCGCCGATTGTCGCGCGCGGCTTGCTGATTGACGTAGCCGGTGCGAAAAAGCTCGACGCCTTGCCGAGCAATTACGCCATCACGGTGGAAGATGTGCGCTCGACATTGGCGCTGCAAAAAACGCAACTCAAGCCGGGCGATGTAGTGCTGATTCGCACGGGTACGTTGCGCTATTGGGGCGAGACAGGCGGCGATCATGCCAAAATCGCGCAATACGACTCAGCGGGCATTTCGCTTGAAACAGCCAAATGGTTGGTCGAAGAAAACGGCGCGATGATGATTGGTTCTGACACGAGCGGTTTAGAATATGGCCCCACGGCAGCGGACAACGCGGCTTATCGTGCGAAATATCGCTCGTTCAATCCGGTGCATCGCTACCTGTTGGTCGAGCAAGGCATTCACATCGGCGAGTTTCATTTTCTCGAAGACCTGGCGCGCGAACGGGTTTATGAGTTTTGCTATGTCGCGGCGACGAACAAGATCAAGGGCACGGCGGCGGGTTTCACAATGCGGCCTTTGGCGATTCGTTAAATCGCAATTCACCTTCACCACGAAGGCAACGAAGAAGAAGAGGAAGAAGCGTTATGAAAAGAATCATTGGTTATGTCGCTTATCTAAGCGTTCTGGCATTCACGGCGTTTTTCTATCACGCGGCTTATACGCAAACGCCCTTGCGTCGGCCTGCGCCGGAACAAGCCAAGCTGGCTGACAATCCGTTTAAGGGCATCACGGCCAAAGGCGAACTTGAAACCGGCTTGTATTCAATTAAATCAACCGGCGTTTCGACGAAGCCGATACAAATGGCGGCCAAAGCATGGCTGAACAGTTTGAACAGCGAGCAGCGCCAGCGTACGCAATTTCCGATTGACGATCTCGAATGGCGCAAGTGGGACAATCGGCATTTCGCCGTGCGGCAAGGCATGGGTTTTTATGAAATGACCGATGCGCAGCGCGAACAAGCCTGGGCGCTGTTGCGCGTGAGCTTGAGCGCGAAAGGCGTGAAGCTCGTGCAAGACTCGATGAATCTCGACGGCACGTTGTCAGAACTGGCGAACAACACCAAAGAATATGGCGAGCGATTTTTCTGGATTACGGTGATGGGCGAACCGTCAGACAAAGAGCCATGGGGCTGGCAGGTTGATGGGCATCATTGCATCATCAATTACTTCGTGCTGGGCGATCAGGTAGTTATGACGCCTACGTTTATGGGCGCAGAGCCGATTCGCGCTGACGCGGGCAAATTCAAAGGCACGGTGATTTTGCAAAGCGAACAGGACAAGGGATTCAAACTGTTCGCGGGCTTGAGCGTCGAACAGCAAGCCGTGGCGACGATGAATAAGAACAAAGAGAAGAACTACAACATTGGCGAGGCTTACAAAGACAACATCATTCAAGATTACGTTGGCTTGCCCGCCGCCAAAATGAATGCGGCGCAAAAGAAACAGTTGCTCAATTTGATTGGTGAATACGTCGGCAACCTGCGCGAAGCCCACGCCAAAGTGCGAATGGCCGAAGTGCAACGTCATCTTGATCGTACGCATTTCGCTTGGGTCGGCGGCACTGATCCGAACGGCGTGTTTTATTACCGCATTCACAGCCCAGTGGTGTTGATCGAATTCGATCATCAAACGCGCGTCGCACCAATCAGGACGCAGTTGCCCGCGCGCGAACATATTCACACAGTGATTCGCACGCCGAACGGAAATGATTATGGGAAAGATTTATTGCGGCAGCATTTGGCGATGCATGCACACTGAGTAAACCATGTCTCAAATTCGCTTATCACTATTTGCCGCATTCGTCTGGCTGGCGCTGCCGATTGCGTTGGCGCAGGAAACCAAACCAACTGCTTACCTGCTTAAACCCGCGCGCCTATTCGACGGCGAACAAGTGCGCGAAGGCTTCGCGGTCATCGTGCGCGGTGACAAGATCGAATCTGTCGCGCCGTTGGCTGAACTCAAAGCGCCTGCCGATGCGAAAGTCATCGAACTGCCCAACGCCACGTTGTTGCCAGGCTTGATCGAAGCGCATTCGCATGTGTTGTTGCATCCTTACAGCGAAACGCCCTGGAACGATCAAGTTGCGCGCGAACACCTGAGCCTGCGCATCGCGCGCGCTACTAACCACTTGCGCAACACTTTGCTGGCGGGTTTCACCACCATTCGTGACCTCGGCACCGAAGGCGCTGATTACACCGACGTAGGGGGTGCGATTAAAAGTGGGACTACGCACGTAGCACCCGCCAAGTGGGGCGGCAGTATGTGAAAATGGCGCCAAGGAGGCACGAGATGAAGTTAAGTTTGGAAGAACGGTTACGCGAGCATCCGGCGCTGCGGGCGCGG
>JANNUY010000886.1:0-7238 GCA_031414155.1 Acidobacteriota bacterium | reverse complement strand
CCGACGCGCGCCCGAACCCATGTGAATTAAAAGCAGCATAGAAAGATTGCACCGTTTGGCGCACTTGTCTCTCTTTCCTTGGAATTTGAGCGGTAGTTAAACCCGGCAGACTTAACAAAAGGGCGCTAACTAGCGAGACGGTCATTTTCTTCAATGTGTTTCCTTTCTTGGAACGGTTCAATTGATTGTTGCACCTTACTAAATTGTTCGACAGCAAAGCGGCGTGGACTTGAATTATCCGCCGAACCAACTGCCGCCGCTGCGTCCATAAGAGCCTGAGCGACCAGAGCGCGTGCCGGTGACTTGTCCGCTGGAAGAGACGCGGACGCTGGTGCGTCCGAAGCCGGTGGGTTTTGAACGGCCTACGCCACTTGCGCTGCCGCCGACGCGCGTGCCGCTAAACATCGTAGGCCGCGTGGCCGGACGATAATTCACCGGGTTAGGCGGTGCCGCCGTGTTGCGTGGCATCGGCGCGTATCCGCCGCCACGATAGTAAGAAGGCGACGCATAAGGTGAATAGGCATAGTGCGAGTAAAACCACCAATGCGAATAGGGATTGCCGTAGTAGTAATGGTGGCGTTCAGTCGCGCGTGTCGTCGTACCGTCCGCATTTTTCTTTTCAACCTGTTCGTCGTAAGGCTGAAAGTCGCTCAGGCGCAGCAACTGCACGCCGATGCCTTGTTGTTGCCAACCGACGAAATCTTCGTTGAGGTCGTCGAGTTCATCCTTTTGATTGGCGTCGCGTACGACATACATCACGTTAGTGATGCCGCGTTGTTTGAGTTGATCGGGCGGCGGCACTTTCGCCAGATAGCGATTATCGAATTGCGTTTCTTCGTCCTGATAAGCCGCCAGCCGCCGGTTGTCGAGCAACAACAACGCAGGCGCATCGTCTTTGAGTTGCGCACGTTTTTCTTTCACTTCGCTGGCGTAATACAACATCGCGCCGAGCGTCTCGTGCGCTTTGACTACGCCTAAAGGGTGCGGCCAGTTGTCGAAACCCGGCACGAGGTCGGCGGTGTCGGCGAGCGCCGCGCCGAGCGCGACGCTTTCAGGGCCGGGCAGGTCGGCAATGATGAGCGTGTTCTTTTTGTTCTGCGCTTGCGAAAGCACTTCGCGCAAGCCGGTCGCGCGTTCATAAGTGTCGCGCATTCCTTGGCTGTTGACCGGACGCATTTGTTGAGCGAGCGAAGGTTGCTTGAGCGATTGAATCAGCGTCGGCACAAAGAAAGGCTGCCACGTCGTGCTTTGCGGTTGATAGGTCGCCAACAACGCGGCGTCGTCTTGCGGCACGAAAACCTGATTGCGGCTGTCGGTAGGAACTAAGCCATCGAAAGCGAGCGGCTTGGTATCAGAGCCTACGTTCCAGCCGGACTTCTGCTGCAATTCGATGGAATCCAGGTTGACTTCGTTATCGCCGCCGCTGGCGAGTTGATAAACGCTCAAGCCCGCCGCGCCCAACACGGCAGTCCACGCGACGCCTTTGCCGAGGCTGCGGCGCGTAAGATGTGACGTGAACCAACTGGCGAGCGGCGCAGGTGCTTGCGCGCCTCGCTTGCTCAACGAACCGTATTCGCCCGACATCTCGCGCTCGCTCATGACTTCGCGGGCGCGCTCTTTGCGTTGTTGTTTGGTTGCGGATTTATTGTTCATCGGTTTGTGGGACGGTTTACGACATTGGCGACTTGCAGGTTCGCCGATTCAAGAAACGTTAGGGCAAAGGCGCGAGTGTGAAATCGTCAACTTGAAAGACTTCGCCCTTGAACGACCGAAAGCCGAACGTGCCGTAAAGCGAACGCTCTTTGGTCGTGGTCGTATCGGTGTAAATGCCCAGATCGTTCGTCGCTCCATCGCTGTTCGAAGTGATCTCATGTGTGATGACGTGTTCTTTCACCGTCAGATGAATCAAGTAACTGTCTTTGTTATTCAGCTTCGTCAACACGGTGACGGGCGAACTGACTTCGGTCAGCACGCCGTCCTGCATCAGGTAGGTATAAAAGCGGCGCGACGTTAACCCCTCGGCAGGCGTAGCTCCGGCTAGCTGAAAAAGGTAGTACCGCTTGCCCGCCTTGTCGGCGCGTACCGCCCACGTCGCACCTTTACCATCGGTTAGCCACACCGTGAAATGGACTTCAAAATTGCGATAGAGTTTGTCTTTCAGTAAGCCCAGTGTGTCGCCGCTGATTTGCAATCTGTTATTCGGTCCAGAAGTGACCACCTTCCACGAGTCAGGCGCTGCCCACCGCGAAAGGGTTGGGCTATCGAACTGATCCGACTCTCCCACCGAAGTCACAATCGGCGTCAGCGTTGCGTTAATCGTCAACGGCCCCGGCGCGAGCATGATTTTTTGCGACCAGGTTTGATGGCCGATCAATTCAAATGACACGACGTGTTCGCCCGCTTGCGGCAATTCGTAATCGAGTTTGACTTGTCCGTCAGCGTTGACGCGGCCTTGCACCGCTCCGTCAATGAGTACGGTTGCGTTGGGCAGGCTTTGCAGCGTGAGCTTGGCAACCTTAACTAGCAAAGTACTCAGCAAAGGAAATGAAACCTCTGCGCCTGGCTCTAAACTCGGCAGCGGGACTGCGTAATCATTGTATTCAGTATGGCGAACCAGCAGCTTATGTTTGCCCGGCTCGAGGTTCGCTAATAAGACTTGCCCGCTGTTGTCGGCAGTCGCTTTTAATTGATCGTCAATGAAAACATTTGCGCCGACAGGTAAGCCGGGCAAATAAAGACGTGCATATTGAGCCGTGAGTTTAAGCCGCAAGGGCTGGCCGCTTTTCAGAAATTTGGTTTTGACTTCGTTGCCAAGAAAGCCGGGCGAGGCCGCTTTGATGAGATAAGACTGACCGCGTTTCAACTCAATATCTGCGCGTCCTTCAATTTTATCGGCTTCAATTTCGTCTACGAGTTTTCCGCGCGCATCGGTAACGGTGATTTTCCCGCCAATCACCGGTTCGAGCAGGACGACCAGAATCCCTTTGGTAGACTGAGTGGCTTTGCGCGTAGGCGCTACGCGCTCGGTGGCAGCGCGTTCACGCGGTTTTACTACGGTGTAATCATATTGCCCGAAGGCGCTCTGGCTGTGACCCAGAACCAATAAGCAGCCAAAAAATAGATAAGAGGGAAAATTCCGTTGAAGCATTTACCTGTCCTTACAGTCTGAAGCAGGCTTAACCTGTGCGAAGTACTTTATTGCTTGGGGAAATCCATCGCGCATCTGAAGCCGACATAATCGCGTTTATCCTGCGGCCTCAAATAGCGCCGCTCGGTCGCCGTTTGTTCTTTCGGCGGATTGATGTAAGAGCCGCCGCGCAAGATGTAATTTCCCGTGTCAGGTTTTGCCAGACTGTTAGGATAGGGAATATAGAGGGTTGCTGTCCATTCAGCCACGTTACCTGCCATATCTAAAATTCCGAAAGGGCTGGCCCCGCGTGGATAGGAGCCGACAATGCTTAGTTTGCCGATGCGCTCAGGCGAGGGTGAGGCACTTGAGTATTCTTCTTCCCACTTATTGCCGTAAGGGTAGATCAAACTATTTTTTCCGCGCGCGGCGTACTCCCATTCAGCTTCGGTGGGTAAGCGTTTGCCGCGCCATTGGCAATAGGCGTCAGCTTCGTTCCAGGTAACGTTGTTAACAGGAAGCAAGTCTCCGCCCGGGGGAACTGCATTGTTTATCCAATGTGGTGGAGCGCTGCGTTGGCCTGTGTCTACGAACTCTTTGTATTGAAAATTGGTAACTTCTTTTTCATCCACCAGGAAGGCGGATACTTGGACTTTATGAGCAGGCTTTTCGTAATCACTGGCGTCATCGCGTCCCATCATAAACTCCCCGGCTGTGATGGGTTTCATGCCTAATGGAACTTGAAACCCAAGTGCTGCCTGCCCTCCTTTTCCACCAGCAAACCGGTTATATGCTGCCCAGCCAATGCCGACTGTGATGGCTAATGACAAAGCTGCAAGTGTCCAAAGCCACAGCCGTTTTTTTTCGCCATCCGCATCTGCTTTGGGCAAAGGCGAACGCCGATAATCCTGTAAGCCCTCGCGCTCTAACGCCGTAAACGCGCCATTCGAATAAGGCCGCCCGTTCACGGATTGGCTGACTTCGGTCAGTCCTGAGACTGCCGACGTGTTGTGTTCGTTAAAGCCCAACGTAGTGACATCAACGATGGCGACGCCGGTTCCGCGCCCGTCGTCGTTGAGCGTATTGCGCGCCGGAGCCGCGACGCGTGAAAAGTCAGCCGTGCCAGTGCGCTCGAATTCTTCGAGCACAATGTAAAAATCGCGCGCCGTTTGATAGCGGGCGTCAGGGTCTTTTTCGAGCGACTTGAGGACGATGGCTTCGAGCGCGGGCGCAATGTCGTTTTTGAATTGGCGCAGCGGCGGCGGTGCAAGTTCGATGTGGCCGCGCCGGATTTCGTAATCCGACGTGCCTTCGCCTGTGTCTGAAAACGGCACGTTGCCCGTGAGCATTTCGTAAAACACGATGCCCAGCGAATAGAGGTCAGAGCGATGATCAAGTTCTCGTCCGCGCGCCTGTTCGGGCGACATATACTCAGGCGTACCCGGATTGAAACCCATCTGCGTGCCGCCTTTGACGCCGCGCAATTTGACGATGCCGAAATCAGTCACTTTCGCTATGTCATTCGGCGTAATCAAAATGTTTGCGGGTTTCAGGTCGCGGTGAATGATGCCCTGATGTTTGTGTCCGTTCTTGTCGGAGTAAATGAAATGATGGGCGTAATCAATGGAACGCAGTATCTGTTTGAAAAGTTTGATCGCGCGCGCCGGCATAATCGCACCGGTCTCACGGGCGATCATTCGTCGCAGGTCACGTCCGGGCACGTATTCCATCACCATGCACGTTGCTTCTTCACTAGCGATGAAATCGTAAACGCGCACGATGTTCGGATGATCGAGTTGCGATTGAATGTAAGCCTCGCGTTCGAGGCGCTGGCGCAAATGTTCGATTTGGCGCGGTGAAAAGTCTTCGGTGCGAATGGTTTTGATTATGACTTCGCGGGCGAGCGTGCGGTGGCGTCCGAGAAACAACTCTCCCATCCCGCCTTCACCGAAAGGGCTGACGATTTCGTAATTGCCGATGGTCTGTCCGAGTCTGGGTTGCATGTTTGGGATGCGCACCGCCGATCAGGAGCGGTTCAGTTTCTTGAAATTCAAAATGCAGTCTTGCGCGCGCAAGCGAACCGTCAGTTGAAAGTCGCCAATGCGCACGCGGTCGCCGTCGTGCAGTTGCGCTTCGAGCGTGGGCTTAGTGAGCCGTTGGTCGTTCAGATAAGTCCCGTTGGCGCTTTCCAGATCGCGCACGAAATAAACGTCGCCGCGCCGTTCGATGCTCACATGCTGGCGCGAAATGTTGTCGTCATCGAGCGTGAGATGATTCTCGCCGCGCCGCCCGATGGTGATGCGCTCTTCGTTAAAGGGTTGCGTGACACCCGCTTCTAAGCCCTTGACGACGATGTGCGCGCGCAACTCTAAGAGGTAAGGCAACAGGTCGCGCGCGGTCGCTTTGCCGTTCAAGGCTTGCGTACCGGTGAGCGCGAGAATGTCTAAGACCAAAAGGTTTTGCCCGACGCGCACCTGATCGCGGTCATGCAACTGACATTGGGTGACGCGCTTTCCGTTCACGTAAGTTCCGTTGCGGCTGGAATCTTCAAGCAGATACATGCTGCCGAGCCTCACGATGCGGCAATGCACGCGCGAGACGGTGTCGCCTTCGAGCGTAATGTCGCATTCCTCATCGCGTCCAAGCGTGAGTTCGCCCTTTTCCATTCGCAACGACGTGCGCCCCGCACACAAACCGCCTGCGAAATTGAGGCATAGCTTGTTGGCGGGGTTGCTGATCGTCGGACGACTTAAGGTATCTACTGATAAAAATTCCCCAGCCATCTTTGAAGCCATTAGGGCCGCAGAGTCCTGTGAACGCAATGTGATCTGATCTTGCAAAGTGAGCGTCTCAACTTTCTATTTGGTCAACTTTCGGTTTGGATTTAAGCCAGCGTAATAGTTGAATTAATGGGGGCGCTTGGTTTGTTTGCTTGCCTGATTGTTTGCCTGATTGTTTGCCTGATTGTCTGAATGAAGCGCGCTGGCGCAACTTGCAAGGGATACTGCCGCAAGAACTGCAAAAAGCGGATGCAGATTACCACGCGCAAAAAGGCTTTGGCTAGCACACTTTCATAAGTCGTTCAGGCGTTCGCTAAAGTTACAGGTAGCGGTTGCGATACCCCTTGCGCGTCGGCATACTCCCGCGCCTATGGCAAACAATCATATTTACGGCCTTGTGCCAGTACTCGAAGCGTTACGCGCGCAAAAGCGCCCGATTCAGCGCATTCTTATCGCGGCGGGTGCGCAACCGGCGCGTATTCACGAACTGGTCGAACTGTCGCGGCGAATGCGCATTACGCTGGAAAAGACTGACCGCACTGCGCTGGACAAGCTCACCCAAGCGGCCAACCATCAGGGCGTCGTCGCGCTCATCGCGGGTTCGCGCCGGGCTGATTACATTGACGAAACTGATTTGATTAATTCGTTGAAAGACGTAGAGCGTCCGCTGCTCGTCTTGCTCGACGGCATCGAAGACATGCATAACCTCGGCGCGATTTTGCGTTCGTGCGACGCGTCGGGCGTGGACGGCGTCTTCCTGCCCGAACATCGCAGCGCGGGCTTGAACGAAACTGTCGCCAAGACTTCGGCGGGCGCGGTCGAATATGTGCGCGTCGCCAAAGTGACTAACCTTGTGCGCCTAATCGAAGACCTCAAGGCTCATAACATCTGGGTCGTCGGCGTCGAAGCCGATGGCGAGACATCGCATTACGCTTATGATTTCACCGGCCCCATCGCGTTGGTGCTGGGCGGCGAAGGCAAAGGCATCAGGCGACTGGTGCGCGAACATTGCGACGCTATCGTTTCGATTCCGATGCACGGGCACGTCAACTCATTGAATGTCAGCGTCGCCACCGGCGTGGTTTTGTTTGAAGTTATGCGTCAACGCGCCGCCGCACCAGCCGTAAAGGAGTAGTAATGCCAGACGCATTCAAAACCAATCCGCAAGTCGTAGCGACCCCTTTCGATAATGGCGAAGGTGTGTTGATTGATTTGCAAGGCAAGCAGTATTTTCAACTCAACGAAACAGGCTTGTTTATCTGGCAACGGATCGCTGACGGACATTCGTCCGAGCAAATCGTTGCCGCGCTGACGGCGGAATATGAAGTGTC
>JANNUY010000885.1:0-3487 GCA_031414155.1 Acidobacteriota bacterium | reverse complement strand
GCGTTGCTCGCGTTCTTTTTGTGGGAGCAAGGCACTGACAGCGAACAGCGCCGCGATGTTTATTGGTACGCCTTTGCCGCGTCGCTTGGACTGGCGCTGCTCGCCAAAGGCCTGGTCGGAATCATCCTGCCCGCAGGCATTATTGGCGCTTATCTTTTGCTTACGCGTCGCTTGCGCGTGTTGTGGCAGCCAAAACTTTTATTGCTCGGCACTTTGTTAATGGTTGGCGTAGCGGCAACATGGTACGGCCCGATGCTTGCGCGGCACGGGCGCGTGTTCATAGACGATTTCATCATCGGCCATCACTTTCAGCGGTACGTCAGCAACAAATACAAACATCCGCAGCCCTTCTATTTCTTCTTGCTCGTCACGCTGGCTGGATGTTTGCCGTGGACGGCGTGGCTCATTGCCAGCGCGCAACGAGCCGTGCAAGAACGTCGTGCTTTGTTGACCGAACCCACTGAACGATTGCGTTTGTTTTTGTGGCTGTGGGTCTTGGTTCCGCTTGCGTTCTTTTCGCTTTCCGGGTCGAAGTTGCCGGGATACATCCTGCCGATTTTCCCCGCGCTGGCATTGTTAGCGGGGCTTGAACTCGAACGATTTTTGAACGCCGAAACTTTGCCGTGGGCGGCGTGGGTGACGATGATTCTTTGTTTGCCGCTGGGCGGTCTGGGTTGGTTCGCCAGCCGCAAACCGCCTCAGTTACCTGCCACGGCGATCACGGCGCTGGCTTGCATCGCGGCTTTTGTCGCGCTGCTTTATCTAGCGCTCTTGCTGATGCGCCGGTTTGGATGGGCAACACTGTTTCTGCCGCTAGGCATAACACTGCTATTTGTCGTCACGCTGCGGTTCGCTTCGCCCGCCGTCGCGCAGCGTGAATCGTTGCGCGAATTCATCCACACGGTTCGCCAGCTCGCTTTCCCTGGCGAACGCGCGGTGTTCTTTATCAACAACCATCACAGCTTCGATTTTTATGCCCCGGATATGCCGCTGCGCGACGCCAAGTCTGAACTCGTCACCGCAATGACGATTGAAGAAATCGAACGCACGATGACAGAACGCAACGCTACCAGTTTGATCGTCATCACGCCGCAACGCTGGTCGAACGGATTGGTCGAACGCTACTTGCCGCAAGGCCGGCTTGATTTCCCCAAAGGCGATGACCGCGTAGCAATTTGTTCGCCCGGTTGCGGATGGGTGATGATGCGGGTGTGGTTGCGGAAGCCGAATTTATAGACAAGACAGGCTGCAATGTTCCATTTGTAATTTCAGGTTTGTCATTGGTCATTGCCGGAAGGAACGCGCAGCCCAATAACAAATAAAAAATCTAAAATCGCAAATGGAAAATTTCTGCCTGCCTTGTCTACAAATTCGGCTTCCGCAACCACACCCGCATCATTACCCATCCGCAGCCAGGCGAACAAAGCGCGACGCGGTCGTCGCCTTTGGGGAAGTCGAGCCGACCAAGCGGTAAGTAGCGTTCGACCAATCCGTTCGACCAGCGTTGCGGTGTGACGACAATCAGGCTGGAAAAGTTGCGTTCGGTCATCGTGCGTTCGATTTCGTCAATCGTCATCGCGGTGATGAGTTCAGATTTAGCGTCGCGCAGCGGCATGTCCGGCGCATAAAAATCGAAGCTGTGATGATTATTGATAAAGAAAACCGCGCGTTCGCCGGGGAAGGCGAGTTGGCGAGTGGTGCGAATAAACTCGCGCAACGATTCGCGTTGCGCGACGGCAGGCGCGGTGAGTCGCACCGTAAAAACGATAAGCAGCGTCACGCCAACGGGCAGGAATAAGGTCGCCCATCCGAATCGCCGCATCAGCAAGAGTGCGAGATAAAGCAGCGCGACAAACGCCGCGAGGCAGGCCAGCGCCGTGATAGCCGCAGCAGGCAGCAGCGGTTGTTTGCGTCCGGCAAACCAGATTGCGCCGCCCAACAGCAAACACAAGACGACTGTCGCCCACGCCGCCCACGGCAATTTTTCTGTCGTTAAAAAGCGTTCGAGTTCAAGCCCGACTAACAGCGCCAGCGCGGGAAAAATCGGCAGGATGTAACCGGGCAGCTTCGAGCCAGAAAGCGAAAAGAACAGCAGCGGAACCAATGCCCACAGCCACAGGAATAAGCGCAAGCGTTCGGCAGGTTCGGTCAATAAAGCACGACGCTCTTGCACAGCGCGTTGGGCGCTGGCGATGAGCCACGCCGTCCACGGCAGACATCCGGCGAGCGCCACGAGCAAGAAGAAATAGAAAGGCTGCGGGTGTTTGTATTTGTTGCTGACGTAACGCTGAAAGTGATGACCGATGATGAAATCGTTTATGAAGGCGCGCCCGTGTTGCATCAGCATCGGAACATACCAAGTAGATGCCACAGCAATCAGCAAGCCTCCGCCCAGCAACCAGAGCTTCGGTCGCCGCAGCACACGCAAACGGCGCGTGAGCAAAAGATAAGCGCCAATGATGCCTGCGGGCAGGACGATTCCGACTAAGCCTTTCGCGAGCAAGGACAAGCCGAGCGCAGCGGCAAAGGCATACCAATAAACATCGCGCCGCTGTTCACTGTCAGTGCTTTGTTCCCACAAAAAGAACGCGAGCAACGCCGCCGCCAAACAAACCGAGAGCGGCAAATCAAACGTCGTCGCGCGCGCAAAGCCAACCCACAGCGGCATCGCCAGCAACACCGACGCGCTGACGTAACCATACCGCGCTGAACGCACCCGGCAACCGAAACCATAAAGCAGCAAGGCACCTGCCAGCGCCAGCAAGGTGACGCCGAGGCGCGCGGAGAATTCCGACACGCCAAAGACTTTGAAGCCCAGCGCCGAAAGCCAATAAGTGAGCGCCGGTTTCTCGAACCACGGAATGTCAGCTAGACGCGGCGTGATCCAATCACCACTTAACCACATCTCGCGCGCGATTTCGGCGTAACGCGGTTCGTCAGGGCCGAGAAAAGGCAAATTCCCCAAGCCGTAAAACAACGCGAACAAACTCAACGCCAGCAAGCCCAATGGCCCGAAGCGCCGCCAGCACGAGTCGTTAATAAGTTTGGTTGTCTCAGTCAGTGAAACGGATTCAGCAGCTTGCACTTTTGTTTTGTGACGGACTTGGGTTGGAACGATGGGCTAGAGTAGCATTGCCTTTCTGAAACGAAAACCGGAGAAAGCAACCAACTATGACCAAACCACCTATGACCAAACCACTCAAACTCGCCGTCGTAGGCGTCGGCCATCTGGGACGCGAACACGCGCGCGTATGCGCTGCGCTCGACGCGGCGGAACTTATCGCTGTGTGCGATACGAACGAAGCGCAAGGCCGCGCGATTGCTGAAAAATACAACACGCGCTTCGTCGCTGATTACCGCGAATTGCTGGATGCAGTTGAGGCCGTGAGCATCGCTACGCCAACGGTGAATCACCACGAAGTTGCTTGCGCCTTTTTGGACAAAGGCATTCATGCGCTGGTTGAAAAACCGATTGCGCGTACGTTGG
>JANNUY010000884.1:0-3410 GCA_031414155.1 Acidobacteriota bacterium | reverse complement strand
AAGCGCGGCAGACGTTGGGCGAAGGCGCGCGCAGTTACGTCGAAGAACATCACGATTGGGCGCCGCTGCTGCAACGATTTGCCGAAATACTTGAAGGCATCGGCGGACGTTATGCCACCACCTCAAACGCCGATGTGCGCATCGCCAACCGTCAGGGCCGTTTCTAGTTCAGCATCTGCAATGCGCATGCTAAAAATACTTAACATCGTCGGGGCGCGCCCCAACTTTATGAAGGTCGCGCCGATCATCGCGGCCTTGCAGCGTCGCCCGGACATCTTTGCGCAAACGTTGGTGCATACGGGGCAGCATTACGATGAGGCGATGTCGGCTTCGTTCTTTCGTGACTTGGGAATGCCCACGCCGGACATCAATTTGGAGGTTGGTTCGGGTACGCACGCTGAACAAACGGCGCGTGTGATGTTGGCCTTTGAGCCAGTATTGTTGGCTGAAAAGCCTGATTGGGTGGTCGTCGTCGGTGATGTAAATTCAACGCTGGCCTGCGCGTTGGTGGCGAGCAAGCTCGGCGTCAAAGTCGCGCACGTCGAAGCAGGGTTGCGCAGCTTTGACCGAACGATGCCTGAAGAACTCAATCGCATCGTGACCGATCAACTGAGCGAGTTGTTGCTGACGCCTAGTGCCGACGGCGACGCCAACTTGCTGCGCGAAGGCATTGCGCCTTACAAGATCAAGCGCGTAGGCAACGTAATGATTGATACGCTGTGGCAACAAGTCGAACGTGCCAACGAATCGCCTGTGTTGTCGCAGCTTAACGCCGAACCGCAAGGCTTCGGTGTGGTGACGCTGCATCGTCCGGCAAATGTGGATGAACGCGCCGCGCTCACTGGCATCCTGGGCGCGCTCAACGAAATTGCCGAACGCCTGCCGTTGATCTTTCCCGCACATCCGCGTACGCAAGCGCGCGTGCGCGAGTTTGCGTTAAAGGTCTCGCCGCGCATGCGCGTGATTGATCCGTTGGGCTATGTGGATTTTCTGCAACTATGGCGCAACGCGCGGCTGGTGTTGACCGATTCTGGTGGTTTGCAGGAAGAGACGACGGCGCTGGGAATCCCTTGTCTCACGTTGCGTGAAAACACCGAACGCCCTGTCACCGTTGACGAAGGCACGAATCGTCTGGTGGGGCGTGATCCGGCCAAGATCAAACAGACCGCTTTCGCGGTGTTAAATGGCGAACTCACACTGGCAGGCCGCGTCCCCGAACTGTGGGACGGCAAAACGGCGGAACGTATTGTGGAAGCATTGGTTGTCGGTAGTCGGTAGTCGGTTCTTTCTGAACGCAAAACGTCCCTTATCAATAACGCGACGTAAAGAACCGACAACCGACAACCGACTACCGACAACCGGCTACCGACAACCGACAACTGTTTTATGCGCATTCTTCACATACTCGATCATTCGTTGCCGTATTTCAGCGGCTATAGTTTTCGCAGCGATTACATTATTCGTACGCAGCGCAAGCTGGGGTTGCACCCGTTCGTCGTGACTTCGCCGAAGCACGAGGACTTCACCGAAACGCAGGAAACGCGCGATGGGATTGATTATTACCGGATGGCGTGGCCGTCGTTTTATGTGTTGCCGAAACCCAATCAGGTTCCGTTGCTGCGGCAAGCCGCCTGCGTAGCCGAACTCGCCAAGCAGGTCGCCAAACTGGCACAAACCTTGAATGTGGATGTGTTGCACGCGCACTCGCCTTCGTTGAACGGCTTGGCGGCGGGCCGAGCGGCGCGGCAATTGGGATTACCCTGTGTTTATGAAGTGCGCTATTACGAAGAAGACGCGGCGGTTGATCGCGGCAAGATGACGTTTAACTCGCCGCTCTATCGGCTTTCGCGGCGACTGGAAAAGGCTGCGCTGACCCGCGCCGACCGCGTAGTGACAATTTGCGAAGCCTTGCGCGATGATCTGACCACGCGGGGCGTAGCGGCGCACAAACTCTTTCAAGCGCCCAATGGCGTAGACACATCGGTCTTTACGCCGCGTGTGCCTGACGCCGAATTGATAGCACGCTATCAGTTGCAGGGACAGACCGTGATCGGCTTCATCGGGTCGTTTTATTTGTATGAAGGGTTAGACTTTTTAGTAGACGCCACGCTGCGGTTGCTTGAGCAACGCCGCGATGTCAAACTGCTGTTGGTAGGTGAAGGCGAGGTAGAAGCACCAATCAAAGCTCGCATTCCCGTCGAGCATCGTGAACGAATCATCTTCACAGGCAAAGTCCCCCACGCACAGGTCAAACGCTATTATTCGGTGATAGACGTACTGGTTTATCCGCGCGTACGCTCGCGGTTGACCGAACTGACCACGCCGCTCAAGCCGCTTGAAGCGATGGCGATGGAACGCGTCGTCGTCGGCAGCGACATCGGCGGCATGCGCGAACTGTTCCGTGACGGCGAAACCGGTTTCACGGTCGAACCTGAGAACGTTGAAGCTCTTACGCAATGCTTAGCGCGGCTGGTTGACGATCCGGCTTTGCGCGAACGCATTGGCAAAGACGCGCGGGCTTTCACGGTGCGCGAACGCGACTGGGAACGCATCGTCGAACGTTATCTGGATATTTACGGCGGATTGATTGCGCAACGTCGTGCGATGGCGGCGTGACGCACGCTGACAGGTTATCCCTCAAAAATTGTAAGCAGTTATGTCAGTAACTTTGGCAGAAAAGAAAAAACTAAAAACCGAAGGGGAGAACGACGCATCAACCCTTGCTACTCACACACAGACAGCGGCGCTGGAAAACGTCATTGAGTGGAACGACAGTATCTGGTCGCACTTGAAGGAGTTATTCAAACACAGCGAATTGCTTTATCTCATCACGCAACGCGAGATTAAGGTGCGTTACAAGCAGAGCGTGTTGGGTATTGTGTGGGCGGTGTTGCAACCCTTCTCGATGATGCTGGTGTTCAGTTTGTTTTTCGGGCGGTTTCAAAAGATACCGAGCGACGGAATTCCTTATCCGTTATTTTCCTATTCGGCGCTGTTGCCGTGGACGTTTTTCGCTACGTCGTTGGCCTTCGCCATCCCCAGCCTGATTCAGAACTCGCAACTCATCACGAAAATTTATTTCCCGCGCGAGATCATCCCGCTGGCTTCGGTCTTTGCGGCCTTCATTGATTTTCTGATCGCGTCGTTGATTTTCGTCGGGATGATGATTTGGTATCAGGTCGCGCCCACTTGGTATCTGCTTTACATCTTCCCGCTGGTCGCGGTGCAGTTACTTTTCACCATCGGCGTCTGTCTGTTGCTGTCGTCGTTTACGGTGCTTTACCGCGATGTGCGGCATACGTTGCCGTTGGTGATTCAGGTGTGGATGTATATCACGCCGGTGATTTATCCGGTTAGCACTGTGCCCGAAAAGTACCGCACGCTTTATATGCTCATCAATCCGATGGCGG
>JANNUY010000883.1:0-2742 GCA_031414155.1 Acidobacteriota bacterium | reverse complement strand
CGACTTCGGTCTTGCAAGGCGACAGCGCGAATCTCACGACGACGGGGCCGCGCATTGAGCAAGCCTTGCAAGCCATCGGTAAGTCATCCGTGCAGCTTGCCTTGCTGCATCCGCCCTATCATTCGATCATCAAGTTTTCTGATGGCAAGAACGATCTGTCGAATTGCGCCACGGTGGCTGAATTCACCGAACGTTTCGGCCAAGTCGTCGCGCTCACCGACAGCTTTCTCGACGCGGGGCGCTTTCTCGTGCTGGTCATCGGCGATATGTACGAAACAGGCGAATGGATTCCGCTGGGCTTTCAATGTATGCAACAAGTGATGCAGCGCGGTTACAGTTTGAAAAGCCTCGTCGTCAAAGACATGCAAGGCAATCGCGCCAAACGCAACCTCGAAAACATCTGGCGTTACCGCGCACTGGCAGGCGGCTTTTACATTTTCAAGCATGAATACGTGATGTTTTTTCAGAAGGGCGGGAAAAGGTAAGATGGCGGGCTTATGAGCAAGCTCGCAGCGTGTCTGCAAGTCTAGAACTAGAGTCAAGTATGATTTTCACGGAAAACGACATTGATTTCAGCAAGGTAGATAGCCGTCAATTTGAGGAAGTATGTTTCGACCTTTTGCTAAAAACAGGCTTCCATTCACTTGTTTGGCGTCAAGGAGGCGCTGATAGTGGAAGGGATATTGAAGCCAAGTTTAATTGCTCAAACCCTATGATCGGTTTCTATCAAGAAAACTGGTTCGTTGAATGTAAGCACTATACTGCGGGTGTTCCAGTTAGCGAGCTTGAAACAAAATTTGCTTGGGCAGACGCTTGTCGCCCGAACCATTTGCTGGTTGTAACGAGTTCGTACATCTCGAATCCAGCGAGAGAGTGGATTGAAAAAATATCACCTAGCAAGATATATAAAATTTCAGTACTTGAAGGGAAACAACTAAAACAACTACTACTTGGGTATCCCGAAATTATTTCTCGCTACTTCATCAACAAGACCAACAAAACTCTACGAGAAGCAATCAGTCATTGGGAAGAATACGGAGTTTTCCCGAGCAAGGAAATGTTGTACTCACTTTACTGCACTTTAGATCCCCGTGCGCTTACTGAGTATGAGATTTGTTTTTTGCTCAGCGCGAACTGGAAAAGGATTAATGAAATCACTAGCTGGCTTAGTGAAGAGGATGGCGTTGCTTTTGCGTTTGACTATCTTGTTGCTCACGTACAAAGCCAAGGTGTTCCAGATGAAAGGTCTTTGGTTATAGATGATTCGCTTCAAAGGCGTTTAAGCATTGGAAGTAATGAACTAGCCTTAACATTCAGCAATCATTTTTGTATAGAGGTCTCGACCCCTGAAAGTCCATCACTTCTTGAAGGTCTCTATCTATTCTTGATTGATGAAGACACTGATAGTGGAATCGAGTTCTTTCTCACTCGCACTCAGGCTTCTTTCAAGAATCCCCGTCGCCTGCTCGTAAACGCAAAAAAACAATTTGAAACGAAATTCCACGAATACATGTCGGTTAAGAACACCTGACGGCGTACCTAGCTTTTGAAATGACTGTTTTATTGTAGTTGTTTTATGTCATCACTCACCAAAATTCCGGCAGGCGTCCAATACTTCTTTGACGAAGAGGTGAAGCTGCGCCGTCACGTCGAACGGCAGGCGATGTCAGTATTCGCGGGCTGGTCTTACGACGAAATCATCCTGCCGATCTTCGATTATCACGATCTGTTTGCGCGCGGCATGGGCGCGGAAGCCGCCGAGCGTACTTATCGTTTCACCGACCGCGACGGCGCGTTGCTGGCGCTGCGGCCTGAGCTGACTTCGCTGGTGGCGCGCACCGTCGCTACGCGCTTCAAGGCCAAGCCACGTCCGTTGCGGCTGAGCTATTCGGGCGAAGTGTTTCGTTACGACGAACCGACCGAACGCGCCGCGCGCGAGTTTCATCAACTCGGCATCGAACACATTGGCGAACCCAACATCGTCGCTGACGTAGAAGTCCTGCTCGTTGCTGCCGAATTGCTCACGTCGCTGGGGCTGACCGGCTTTCGCATCGCGCTTTCGCACGCCGAATTTTTCAACGGCGTGAGCGGCTATCTCGAATTGGCGGATGAACAGCGCGCCGAGTTGCGCCGCCTGATTGATCGCCGCAACAGCCAGGCGCTTGCCGAGTTTTTGCAACAGCACGCCGCGCACGTCGAAGCCGAACGCCGCGCTGAATTCTGTCGCCTCACGCAACTCGCGGGCGGCACCGAAGTCCTCGCGCAAGCCGAACAGCTTTTGCGCAATTCGCGTTCGCTGGCGGCGATTGCGCATCTCAAACAGATATACGCGACGCTTGAGGCGTTGGGCTTGGGCGAACATTTCGACATTGATTTCGGCGACACGGGCGGGCAGGAGTATTACACCGGCTTGCTCTTTAAGGCTTACGTACCCGAATGGCACGTCGCTGTCGGCACGGGCGGACGTTATGACAAGTTGATCGAAAACTTCGGCGACGCTGAACCGGCCGTAGGCTTTTCCTTCGCGCTGGATGCGCTAGCTGGAGCCGTGTCGCACCAAGCCGCCAGCGAAACCACTGTCACGGCGGCCTTTGTTCAACAGATTCGTCTGGCTGAAGATTTGACGGAAACTTTCGCGCGCGCGCGGGCTGCGCGCCAAACGCAACAACAGGTAAAGATTCGTGTCCAATAACGCCGCCCCACTCACTATGCTCACCATCGCGCTCGCCAAAGGCCGTATGC
>JANNUY010000882.1:0-8028 GCA_031414155.1 Acidobacteriota bacterium | reverse complement strand
TAGAGCGGATTTCCCTCCGCCTTCAAAAAAAATAAACGGGTTGAAATTGATCGAATTTGCGAAGGCTACCAGAAAATAGGAACCAGAAACTGCGTTGCATAAATTGCCTACCAAATCTGCGCGTCCGTCGCCGTTCAAATCTTGGGCGGATAAAGAACTCAAAGCATCAGGTAAGCTGAGGCGCGCCGCTTCTGTGAAACCGCCTCGACCGTTGCCTGCCCAAATGACGATGGGCGAAGCGCCCGTGCCAAAACCGCATTTCGTCCAGGCTGCCACATCCTGATTTCCATCACCGTTAAAATCGCCGGTGGTCCACCCCGTACCGGAAAAAGTTTGCATTGTGACGTTGAACGTTCCGTCGCCCTTGCCTGACAGCACACGTGCGCCGGTGGCATTGGGAATAGTGGCAAGTAAATCAGTGGTTCCGTTGTTGTCAAAATCGGCTAGCGCGAAAGCCACCAAACCGCGATTGGTTTCGGGTTCGCTCGCCAGCATGAAGGCTCCGTGCCGGTCGTTGCGCCAGACTGCCAAACTGCTGCGGTCTTGATTGGCGACGATGAAATCAGGTGCGCCATCTTGATTGATGTCGGTAATTTCGAGTTGAACGGGGACTGCGGCGGGATAGGTTGGGCCGGGCCTGAAAAAACCGTTGCCGCTGCCGTACTGAATGGCAATGCCCCCTTGGCCAGGGTCTAGGCCATAGGTCATTACCAAATCAGGCAAGCCGTCAGCATTTACGTCGGTTAAGGCGGACATATGAGCCGCTTGAGGAGTCGGTAAGGAGCGAACGCGCGGAGCGTCAAAACCATTCAGCCGGTGACCGAACGTGACGGCCAAGCCTTGCGGAAGACCGGCAGCATTGTTGCTCGGCGAAGTGATCGCCAAGTCGGTGAGGCCGTCGGCATTCCAGTCCAAGGGGATAGCGCCCGAACCCGCAAACACCGCGCCGCGTACCAGAAATTTTTCGAGCGGCGCAAAGCGTCCTCCGCCGAGTCCGCGCAAGTAAAGCAGGTTGTTTATCAATCCGCCGATGACGGCCAAGTCTATGATGCCATCGCCATTGAAATCACCTGGGAAAGCTTCGGAGGGCGATTGATTGCGCAAATACATCGTCGCGACACCAAAACCGCCACCGCTCAACCCCGGTATGACTGACAACCCTTTGCTGTTCGTTACGACGGCGTCTACTCGACCGTCTCCGGTGACATCGCTGAGTGACACGGCATTAGGTTCGACGACACCACCGACGGAGTTATCAATGTGGAGATACAACTGCCCGCGTTCAAAGCCGCCGTTGCCGTTGCCGCGCAGCACCAAAAACTGAGCAGACCGTGCAATGAGATAAAACAGGTCGAGCTTGCCATCATTGTTGAAATCTCCGACTGCCAACCGCAAAGGGGGAGTAGACGTTTCCGTAAGGTTAATGACGTTTGCCGAGTTGAACTTACCTGTCTTGTCATTCACAAACAACGCGAGTTGGGCAGTATTTTCACTGCCTACGATCACATCAGGATATTGATCGCCAGTAAAGTCGCCAACCGTAATGTCTATTCCGCTAATCATGAGCGGATAACGTTGTGCTGGCAGGAATGACACTCCACCGTTATTGAGGTTGACGGATAAGTTGGTGGTATCGGCTAAGGCAAAATCCATTTTGCCGTCGCGATTAAAATCCGCGACAGCTGTGCGGACTGTGCTGCTGGGTTTGTACCCCAAAGCCACCGACATGGGAGCATTAAATTCGCCCCCCCGTTTGCCCGTAGCGATGTTGAGTGAATAGTTGCCATCCGGCTGTGGTGCCCCAAACGCCCACAAGTCATTGATGCCGTCAGCGTTGAAATCCTGCAATTCCAATTGCGATGAACCCATCCCCGCCAGGAATGCACTTGAAAGTTTGAAGCTGGGTTCCGGGCAAGCCATCATGTCTTGCGTGATCGTGAGGATGCGTCCATTCAGGCTGATCGCCCCCTGTCGTCCGGCAAAACTCGGAGCCACGGAATAAAGGCTGGTCGTATTGCCCAGCCCGCGCGCTGCCGAAATGATGGTGATCCACGGCGCGAGGCTACGCACCGTCCATTCACAAGTGGCGTTCGTGCTGACGGTGAAACTGCCCGTACCGCCTGCTGCGCTAAATGATTGATTGAGCGGCGCAAGAATAAATGGGCAAGTTTGTTGTGTCGCAAGTTCGGAAGCGGTGGGTTGCGATTGGCCCGCTGCCAATAAAGGCAATAAGGCCGATAACGTAATCGCTTGCCATGCACTTACGGTTTTTTTTCGGAACATAGTGGCTCCCCCTGTTGGAATAAACGTTATCGAGTTTAGGTTATATTCGTAAAATGCCGAACCATAACAATTTGAAAGACAACGCGCGCGAAATAAGCTGTGCGACTTGTTGAGTTCTTTTGTTTTTGAAATACAGCAGATAACGCGATGCTGAGGCAGTAGGCGTCGGTCTGAGGCACCGTGCTGTGCAATAAGGGACGACGATCAGAATAAATTTTGTTGGTGGGGTCAGTGTCTTTCGCTAATGAGAGTCATGGCTCGCCCAAGACTACGCGCACGTTGTGTTGCTCTCCGTCGCTCGCCAGCACGATTTCGAGACTCGGCTGAATTTCTCCATCCAGTTCTACCAGGCTTACGCCGCGACAGAGGCCGTGCGGATTCTCGACCTTGATGACATAGCGCGTGTTTTTCTTATGCGTATAGGTAATTTCAAACTCACGCCAACTGCGGGGAATGCACGGATCTATTTGCAAACGGTCACCGCGCAGTTGAAAGCCGAGGATGGATTCGAGTCCGGCGCGATACATCCAGGAGGCTGAGCCGGTGTACCACGTCCAGCCGCCGCGCCCGGTGTGCGGCGGTACGGCGTAAACATCGGCGGCGGCGACATAAGGTTCGACGCAGTATTTATGCAAGCCCGCGCGCGTTGATGAATGATTGATCGGATTGAGCAGCGCAAAGAGTTCGCCCGCGCGGTCGCCGTCGCCAAGTTTGGCGTAAGCGATCAGCGTCCACAGCGCGGCGTGCGTGTATTGTCCGCCGTTTTCGCGTACGCCCGGCACGTAACCCTTGATGTAACCGGGTTCGCGCGCGCCCTGATCGAAAGGCGGCGTGAACAGCAACACCAAGCCGTCGCCGCGCCGAATCAAATGCGTCTCGACGGCGGCCATCGCGTGCGCCGCGCGCTGTGGGTCGGCTGCGCCTGAAATCACACCCCACGATTGCGCGATGGAATCAATGCGACACTCATCGTTGCCCGCCGAACCCAGCGGCGTGCCGTCGTCAAAATAAGCCCGCACATACCAATCGCCATCCCACGCTTGCTCAAGCGCGGTCTTCAACTTCGCCATGTGTTCGCGATAACGCGCGGCGCGTTCAAGTTGGGCACTGTTAGTTTTGGGGCGGGTTTCGCACAGCGGCGCGAAGCCCTCAAGCGTTGCATGCAGGAACCAGCCGAGCCATACGCTTTCGCCTTTGCCGTCGTGGCCTACGCGGTTCATGCCGTCGTTCCAATCGCCTGCGCCCATCAGCGGCAGGCCGTGCGCGCCGGTTGCCAGACTGCGATCCAACGCGCGCAGGCAATGTTCATAAAGCGTAGCCTGTTCAGTAGAAACCTGCGGCTGTAAGTAAGCATCGTCTGCGCCTTCGGCCAGCGGCGGAGCTTCGAGAAAGGGAATCATCTCATCGAGGATGGCGTGGTCGCCCGTCGTGCGAATATAAAAACTGGTCACGTAAGGCAGCCATAACAAGTCGTCTGAAATGTGTGTGCGTACGCCGCGCCCCGTCGGCGGATGCCACCAATGTTGCACGTCGCCTTCGATGAATTGATGCGCCGCCGCGCGCAGAATTTGCGCGCGCGTCAGTTCGGGTTGGGCATAAACCAGCGCCATCACGTCTTGCAATTGATCGCGGAAGCCGTAAGCGCCACCCGATTGATAAAACGCTGAACGCGCCCAGACGCGGCAGGCCAGCGTTTGATAGAGCAACCAGCGATTGAGCATCAGGTTCATGGCTTCATCGGGCGTGCGGACTTCGACGCGCGACAAGGTGTCGTCCCACTGACTGACGACGCGCTCGATGGCTTGGTTGACGGCTGGGATTTGCCGGTAACGGGCGATGATTTCGCGGGCGTCGTCGGCGTTGGCGCATTCACCCAGCAGGACGATGATTTCGCGCGTTTCGCCCGGCGCGAGTTCGACAACGCTTTGCAAGGCCGCGCACGGATCAAGCCCTGCGCCGTAACGATCATCGAGGTTGGCCTGCTTCAGTGCGACGGGTTGCGCCGCGTTGCCGTTGCGCCCGATGAACGTTTTGCGGTCGCAAGTTACGCTGGCGGGGGCGGGATTCATGGCGGCGAAAACGACGCGGCCCGCAAATTCGTGGTTGTAATGGTTGCGTGCAAAGAGCGCGCCGGAAACCTGATCGCGTTCAGTGATAACGAAGGGAACGGAAGCCGAACGCGTCACGCCCAGCACCAGTTCGTGATAAGCCGTGACAGATATTTTGCGGCGGCGCTCGGTCGTATTGTGCAATCGCAAGACTGAAATTTTCACCGGCGCATCCAGCGGTACAAACAACATCAGATTCTGGGCCAGGCCGTGGCTCGTATGTTCGAAAATCGTGTAGCCCTGACCGTGACGGATGACATATGGCTCAGTTTCGCGCACGGGCAGCGGTGTTGGCGTCCAGCAGGTTCCACTCTCTTCGTCGCGCAGGTAAATGATTTCGCCCGGCGCGTCGCTCACTGCGTCGTTCGACCAGGGTGTCAAACGGTTCTCGCGGCTGTTGACCGACCAGGTGAAACCCCCGCCTGACTCTGTCACTTGAAAGCCGAAATCGTGTTCGTTAGCGATGACGTTCGTCCACGGCGCAGGCGTCCATTGGCTTTCATTCAATGCCGTGACGTATTCGCGCCCGTCGCGGGCAAAGCCTCCGAGGCCGTTAAAAAATTGCAGGTCGGCCACACTGAGCGCCGATTCTTCAGGGTAGGTGCGGGCCGAAAAGCGCGGAGCAAACGGCGGCGGCGGTTTCTTGCCCTCCGCCGGACGCCGCGCTAGTTGCTCTTCGAGCGTGCCGCGTTCGGTAACAAAGACCACGCGCGCCACGGTGTGCAACAGAATCTTGTCTGCTTCGGTCATCACGTCAGCGCGCAGCACATAAACGCCGCCCGGCTGATCCTGCAAGGTTTGCAAACCGGTCGAACGCAAGAGCAACTGAATCTCATCTTGCAACGATTGCAGATAACTGGGCGGATGATCGTTGAGAATCACCAGATCAATCGGCAGCCCCTTCAACCGCAAGTATTCGTGCGCCCGCAAGGCTTGCCTGACCGTCTCAAGATCGCCCGTCGCGCTGATGCGCACCAGCACGATGGGCAGGTCGCCACTGATGCCATATTTCCACAATTCAGATTGCGTCTTTTGATTCAGCATTAGTACGTCTGAACGCGGGCGCAGGGAGTTGTCAGAATATAAAACGCGTCCGGCCAGACGCTGAAAGAGATGCGCCTCGCGCGCTTCGATGTTGAGATGGCGTAATTGAATTTGCGCCATCGTCCACGCCAGCCGTTCGACGCGCGCGAAGATCGTGGTGTCGTGATATTTATCGGCCAGCATCAGAATGTGTTCGCGCGAGTGAGCGACGGCAGTCGAAAACGTGATGCGCGCGGTCTCGTTTGGTTGCAAACGCACGCGCTGGCGCAGGCTAAAAATCGGATCGAGTACCGTGCCGACGGTGTTGGAAAGCGGACGGTCTTCGGTCACGGCGAGCGGCGCGCGCGCGTCGTGGCCGCGCCCCAGAAAACGCGCGCGACTCGTTTCATATTGCACTGCGCCGACGGCGTCGCCTTCGGTGGCCACGGTGTGCACGGCGTAAACTGTCTGGTCATGCGGCGAACGCGGACGGCGGCGTGCGATGAGCGAATTGTCTTCGCGGATGAATTCGGTCTCGATAAACAGGTTGCTAAACGCTGGATGCGCGGCATCGGCGGCGGGCGTCGCCAGCACGATTTCGGCATAACTTGTCACTTCAATTTCACGCACGCGCGGCGAACGATTGGTGAGCGTCACGCAACGCACTTCGGCGTTGTCTTCGGGCGATACGATGATGTCGGTTTGCGTGTGAATCCCTGAGTCGAGCCGTTTGAAGACGGCGCGCTCTTCGGTGAAGGTCACTTCATAACTTTGCGGCGCGCGCGCGGTGGGTTGATAGCCGGTTGACCAAAGCGCGCCGGTGCGCACGTCGCGCACGTAACAAAAGCTGCCCCAGTGATCGCGCGTGCCGTCTTCGCGCCAACGCGTCACCGCCCAGCGCACTTCAGACTGAGCGGAACACGTTGAAGCGCCTGCGCCCGCCGCTGTCACCATCACCGAGTATTCACCGTTCGAAATCAATTGCGTGCGCGGCGTCCGCTGGTGGGGCGAATCGAAACTGACCGCGAGCGGCGCGATCAGCGGATTGACGATGCGTCCCGGCAGCATCTCTTCGGTGCGGAAGCGCGCGAGCGGCACGCCTTGCGGAATGCGTTCCTGCAACAGCAACTCGGTGGCTTGAATCAGCGGGTCGGCGTGAAAGCGCCGCTGCATCACGTCGTCGTGCAATACGTTGTCGAGCGCAACCAGACTCATGCCTTGATGGTGCGCCATGAACGAATGTATGACGACGTGCGTTTGGTTTTTCGGCAACCGCTCGGGCGTGTAATCAATCGCCTCATAAAAACCATAACGCGAGAGTGCGTCCGCTTGCGCCAGTCGCTGCATGTTTTGCAGCGCGGCTTGCGGCGCGACCTGCGCGGCCAGCACCGTCGCATAAGGCGCAATCACCAGGTCTTCGCTCAAACCGCGTTTCAACCCCAAGCCCGGCACGCCGAACGGGCCGTACTGAAAATTGAACTGCAAATCGCGCGCGTTATAAGCCGATTCAGAAACGCCCCACGGCACGTTGTGTTCGCGCCCATAAGCGATCTGCCGCGCGACGATGGCTTGGTAAGTTTGATCAAGCAGCGTCTCGGCGTAATCGCGCGTGACCAGCAATGGCATCAGATACTCGAACATCGTCGCCGTCCACGAAACCAGCGCGCGACCGGCTCCGTCAAGTTGCGTCAACTGCCGACCCAGCCTGAACCAGTGTTCTTGCGGCGCGTCGCCTTTCGCAATCGCTACGAGACTGGTGAGGCGCGATTCCGAAGCCAGCAAATCGTAAAACGAATTATCGCGGCGACCATCCGTCACGTTGTAGCCGATGATGAACAGTTTGCGCTCGCCATCAAACAGAAACTGAAAATCCATCGCCTCGACCAGTTCGTCGCAATTCTGCGCAAGCGCGCCGGTGCGATGCAAAAAATTCGCGGCTGATTCCGCAGTCTTTTCCAGCGCGGCGGTGAGCGCCTTCAGTCCTGCCAGCAATGCGGCGGTTTCATTCGCTTCTGGCGTGGGCAACGCGGCCAGTTCGGCGGCCAGCGTTTTGCTTTCGTCTAATACCCGCGCGCAAAGTTCGTCAATCTCGCTGACGGTGGGCACGCGATTGAATGATGCAGCTAGCTCTTGCCAGCGTTGAGCGAGTTGCGGCGCAGCGTGTTCGATGAGCGGCGTGAGGTGGCTGACCTGAGCGGCGTTCCAGGCAATCAGCGTATTGAAATCGCGACGCGCCGTGCTGGTTTGTTTCAGCAAGGCCGCGATCCAGAAATGAAATTCGGCGAAACTTGCGGTTGTGTCGTCTTGAAGTCGCGCAGGGAATTGCCCTTGCCCCTGGCCCTGTTCAAGCGCGTGCGCGATGTCTTCGACTTCGCCGGCGCGTTGGGTCAGTTCATCAAAGAAAGCGGCCCAGCGACTTAAATCATCGGGGGCATCCTGCATCGCCGTGACCAGCGCGACACAGGCTTCGATTTCGCGGTTCAATTGCTTGACGGTGACGACTTGCGTGCGGTCCTTGACGCCACCGATGCGTTTCGCTTCATCCAGCAACAGCGCGAGCGTATCGGCCAGCCCTTCCAGCCAGCGCGCATCGAATAATTTCTGTTCTGACAAA
>JANNUY010000881.1:0-1839 GCA_031414155.1 Acidobacteriota bacterium | reverse complement strand
AATAGCTGAGGCGCTAAAAACGTTGACGTATGAAAAAGATCAAGAACTGCTGCGCCAATTCGCTTAACCAATGACTGAGCAAATAGACAATCCGCAATCCGCAATCCGCAATCCGCAATCATCTACGCGGCAGGCGGCATTCTCTGGCGCAAGACGAAAAAAGGACGCGAGGTGCTGTTGATCTTGCGACCGCGTTACAACGACTGGACGCTGCCGAAAGGCCACATCGAAAAGACCGACGCGGGATGGGATGCGGCGGCGTTGCGCGAAGTGAAAGAGGAAACCGGTTACGCCGCGCAGATCACTGATTTTGCGGGCGTGATTGCTTACGTCGTAAACCGCAAACCCAAAGTGGTTTTGTTCTGGCACATGAAAACCATAGGCAAACAGAACTTTGAAGTTTCTGAAGAAGTCGTAAAGACGCAGTGGTTTCCAATAGCTGAGGCGCTAAAAACGTTGACGTATGAAAAAGATCAAGAACTGCTGCGCCAATTCGCTTAACCAATGACTGAGCAAATAGACAATCCGCAATCCGCAATCCGCAATCCGCAATTAGCTATCGAAATCGCAGGCGTGCAATTCAACAACCCCGTGCTGACAGCGAGCGGTACGTGCGGCTATGGGCTGGATATGGCCGAGCTGATTGATCTGAATCGGCTAGGCGGAATTTGCACAAAGGGCTTGTCGGCCAAGCCGATGCGCGGCAACGCCCCGTGGCGCATCGTCGAAACGCACGGCGGCATGCTCAACGCCATCGGCTTGCAAAACATCGGCGCGCGCGCCTTTGTCGAAGATAAATTGCCTGCCTTGCGCAATTACGACACGCGCATCGTGCCGAACGTGTTTGGCTCGACGATTGAGGAATACATCGAAGCGATTGAGATTCTCGAAACCGGCGACGGCATTCACGCTTACGAACTAAATATCTCGTGTCCGAACGTGAAAGCGGGCGGCGCGTCGTTCGCCAACGATGCGCGGCAGGCGGCGGCGGTGACGGCGGCGGTGAAAAAGGCTGCATCGCGTCCGGTCATCGTCAAGATGTCGCCCAACGTCACCGACGTAGCCGAAGTCGCGCGCGCTTGCGAAGCCGCCGGAGCCGATGCGTTGTCGTTAATTAACACCGCCATCGGAATGGCGATTGATATTCATACGCGCAAGCCGCGCATCGCCAACGTAACGGGCGGATTGTCTGGCCCCGCAATTAAACCAATTGCAGTGCGCTGTGTGTTTCAGGCTTTTCGCGCGGTGAAGATTCCCTTGATTGGCATAGGCGGCATAGCGACAACCGAAGACGCGCTGGAGTTCATCATCGCTGGCGCGCGTGCGGTACAAGTTGGTACGGCGAACTTTTACGACCCGTCCGCCACGATGAAAATCGTAGACGGACTCGCCGCGTATTGTGCGCAACACAAGCTGTCGAACATCGCCGAACTCGTGGGAACTGTTCAACTTGGTTAAGGAAAAAGCAAAACACGCAAAGAGGTATCCGCGTGCGAATGAAACAAGCAGTAACGATTCTATTCTGGCTTTGGGTGACGATGATTTCAGCAGGCGCGCAAACTGAGGCGGCGAATCCGCTGACGTTAACGCTTGAACCCGAACGCATCACGAACGGCGCGCCTTGCCTCTTTCGCGTAGCGTCAACCGTGCGGCTCAAAGGTCTCGCGGCGACGTGGCAGGAGCGACGCATCTTCTTTGATTTCGACTCGCGTACGCGCGCGTGGGTCGGCTTTGCAGGAGTGAACCTTGACACGACGGCGGGCTATTACCCATTGGTGCTTGAGGCGACGCTCGCGGATGGCACGCTGTTGAATTCGACCTATGACGTGCCGGTTTATG
>JANNUY010000880.1:0-1952 GCA_031414155.1 Acidobacteriota bacterium | reverse complement strand
TTTGGCCTTTATCCATTGCGGATGCAACCGAAACATAAAGGCTTCCATGACTTTCAACGCCGGATGTTGCGCCGCCGCTTCGACCAGCACCTGTGCTTCGTTGGAACTCAAGCCGATGGGTTTTTCACATAGCACATGTTTGCCTGCTTCGAGTGCCTTGATCGTCCAGGGTACGTGCAAGTGGTTCGGCGTAGGGTTGTAAATCACGTCAATGTCAGGATCGGCGAGCAAGGCTTCGTAGGAACCGTAAGCCTTTGGCAAATTAAATTGCGTCGCCGCCGCTTGCGCCTTCGCCAAGTCGCGCGAAGCGATGGCGACCGCTTCGCTGTGTTGGCAATGCAGCATCGCCGGCAAGATTTTGGTGAGCGCAAATTTTGAAGTACTTAAAACTCCCCAGCGTAATTTCGTCATTCGTCAGAATCTCCAGTTGAATCAGAATAAGTCCGCCAGCCGAAATCCCAATCGAGATATTCGAGCGCGGCGAATCGTTTTTTGTAATCGTAAACACTCGGTTCGCGGTAAGCGTAACCTGGATAGTAATGCGTGCAGCCCAAGGCCTGCGAATGTTCGATAGCTTTCAACATCGTGAAAATGCCGAGGCTGCGTTTGTGTTCGTCAGGTTCAAACATCGCGTAGACCGCCGACGTGGCCTTTGCGCCTACGTCCAGAAAACTCGCCGCCAACAATCGTTCGCCGTCATAAACGCAAAGTTCCTGATTGCGACACGGCACGCGCGCCGGTTCGTAAGAGAGAAAGGTGTGCAGCGATTCGGGCACGTTGTGATCGAATCGTTCGCGGTGGCGGTCGAACAGCGCCGCCTTCGTTTCATCAATCGCCGTGTCTCGCATTACGACTTGCACGTCGCGGTTTTTCGCCAGAATGCGTTGCTGGCTGCGCGAATGCGTGAAGCGCGACAGCACGATGCGCAACGGCATCACATGGCAAATCTGCTCGCGGTGTGCAGCCAGCGCGTAGCGAAAAAAATACGTGCCGAAATGACGCCAGCCGTTCGCCCACAGCGCGTCCATTTCTTCTGGCATCGCCTGATTTGCCTCAAAGGCTTGATCGAGAATCATTATTTGCTGGCGGTTTTTTCCATCTGCACGATGGGCAAGTGTTCGCCTTCGGGCATCGGTACGGCGAACTCTTTGACCGCGCGATAGCCGCAGGTTTCATACAGCGGCACGCCTGATAACGTAGCTGCCAATTCAAAGCGCGTGAAGCCTTCGCCTTGCGCTGCTGTTTCACATTTTGCCAGCAACTGTTTGCCGAGTCCGCGACGTGCGTAAAGCGGATCAATGAAAAAGGCTCGAATACGCGCGGCTTCTTTCGTCGGGTCGAGCAGGTTGTCTTCGCCTTCTTTGATTTGGTCGCCGCCGAAAAGCGTACGGCGTTTGCTCCATCCGCCGCATCCTGCGCGCGTATTTGCGTCGTCAATCACGTAATAAGTTTGGTCGTGGATGAGTTGCGTGTCTACGCCAAAGACGTGAATGAGCGAGAGTTCGATTTGGCGCGACGTATAAAATCCCGCGCCTAACGCACGCACCGAACGCGCAATGAGTTCGGTCAACGCGGCGACTTCGTGCAATTGTGCAGTGCGAATTTGCATCAGCCCACGTCGTCTTTTGGCAAGTTATCCTGAAACTGATCTTCGTCTTTGTATTGCAGCCGCAGTCGTTGCATCTCTTTCTTCAGTTCCTCAACGGTTTTGGCATAAGCCGGATTGTTGTAAACGTTGCGCATCTCGCGCGGGTCTTTTTGCAAATCGTAAAGCTCCCACAGATTCAGCTTGTTGAAATAGATCAGCTTGTAACGTTGCGTACGCACGCCGTAATGCGCGGCTACGTTGTGATGACCGGGATGGTAATAGCGGTAATACATTGAAGTGCGCCAGTCTTTCGGCGCTCTGCCGCGCCCATGAACTAAGATGGGCAGGAAGCTGCGGCCTTGCA
>JANNUY010000879.1:0-5830 GCA_031414155.1 Acidobacteriota bacterium | reverse complement strand
ACCGTAAGCGAGGGCTACCTCGGCACTGGACGCAACGGCGTCGCCGAACCCAATCAAAACATCCTTGAGGTAGCCCTCGCTTACGGTCGGGCTACGGACACGCTTCGCGCCGCTACCAATTCTATGACCTACGAATACTTGTTCACTGAATCAACCAACGGCATCGCACGCATCACGTTGAACCATCCGGCGAAACGAAATGCACTCTCACTCGCCCTGATGCGTGAACTCACCGCGTGTTTGCGTGACCTGAGCGCGCAAGCCGATACGCGCGTAATCATATTGGCCGCCAACGGCGCAGCGTTTTGCGCGGGACACGACCTGCGCGAAATGATTGATCGCACGGTCGCAGATTACCGCCTACTGTTCGACACTTGCGTAGAGCTAATGCAAACCATTCAAACGATCCCGCAGCCCGTCATTGCCGAAGTGCATGCGCTGGCAACGGCGGCGGGCTGCCAATTAGTGGCTACCTGCGATTTGGTGGTGGCGAGTGAAGCGGCGGCATTCGCTACGCCGGGCGTGAAAATCGGATTGTTTTGCTCGACGCCAATGGTGGCGCTGACCCGCGCCATCGGACGCAAACGCGCGCTCGAAATGTTGCTCACCGGCAAGCCCATCAACGCCCACACCGCCGCCGAATGGGGACTGGTCAATCACGTCGTCGCGCCCGATCAATTGCGCGCCACGACTGATGAACTCGCGCAACAAATCGCCAACGCGAGCGCGTTCACGGTGGGCTTGGGCAAACAAGCTTTCTATGCGCAAATCGAACTCGACCAAGCCGAAGCGTATCGTTACACCAAAGAAGTGATGAGCCTCAACGCGCTAGCCTATGACGCGCAGGAAGGCATGAATGCGTTTTTAGAGAAACGTCCCGCTTGCTGGAAAGGACAATAGCCCAGGCAGGCACGCGCCCTCGCGTGCCTGCCTGGGCAGGTTTCTGAACGGTGCTGAAAGAAACCCTTCACAGCATCAATGCCTTGAATGCCGAGACTGCACGCGAGGGCGCGTGCGTACCCAGGCAAAAATTATCAGCAACAAACCGCCGCTCATAACGTTCGAGAGACTGCCCCCCAAAAGTACTAATCATCAAGAGGTAAGCCATGTTCAAGTTTCGTTCTTATATCACCATCGCGCTTTGCACACTCGCCCTCATCGCCTTGCCTACGACACGCGGTCAACGCCGTCCGCCAGTTCGCCCCACCACCGCCACGCCGCAAGGCTTGCAATTCCGCCTGAGCGAAGGCGCAGAAGCGCAAAACCGCCCGCAGGCATTGGCTACGCCGACCGCACAAGCCTTGAATGAGAGCGACACCGCCGCGTTGCTCAAGCGGCTGGCTCCGCTCAAGGCCGAAGCCGATGACGAAAAGCCTTTCGCCTTTCGTGAACGTTCGCTGCCCGCGCCGCGCGCCGGACAAACCGTCACCGCAGCCTTTCCGCCTCTGAATAATCTCGCGCTCAACGAAAAGCCCTCGACCACGCCGCTCGAAATTTTGCGTTACGCGCCCGAAGGCGAAGTGCCGCTTGCGCCGCATTTGAGCCTTACGTTTTCCCAGCCGATGGTTGCTGTCACCTCAAACGATGATCTGGCGGCGGGACAAGTGCCGGTTAAACTCACGCCGCAACCCGCAGGCCGCTGGCGCTGGCTGGGTACGAAAACGTTGTTATTCGCGCCGGATAAACGCTTTCCGATGGCGACTGTTTACATCGTAGAAATTCCTGCCGGTACGAAATCTGTTTGGGGCAATGCGCTCGCGGCGACCAAACGCTTCACGTTCAGCACGCCTGCGCTGACCGTCAAAACCGCGCATCCGCCCAACACGCCGCAACGCCGCGACCCGCTGCTTTATCTCGAATTCGATCAAAGCATCAATAAAGCCGACGTGCTGGAAAAGCTACGCCTCACCGCCGCCAATCAAACCTTTGGCGTGAGGCTCGCAACCGAAGCAGAAATCAAAGCCGATCAACAGGTGAGCCAACTTGTGCAAGCCGCGCAGACTGCCCAGTCTGCCCAATCTGAAAGATGGGTGGCTTTCAAGCCGAATGAGTTGTTGCCCTCGGCGACGAATTGCATCGTGACTGTGCCTGTCGGAACGCCTTCGGCTGAAGGGCCGCGCCGCACCGAGAAAGTTTACGCTTATAACTTTCAGACATACGCGCCGCTCACCTTGCAACGGCATCAGTGCGGCTATCAGGAACGCTGCGAACCGTTCATGCCGTTCACGCTCACGTTCAACAATCCGCTGGATATGGAAGCGTTCCAGAAAAGCTGGATTCGCATCAGGCCCGAATTGCCCGGCGCACAGATCACCGCCAACTGGAACAGCATCTCGATTCAAGGCGCGACCAAAGGCCGCACCACTTATCGCGTAACGATTGACGCCGCGCTCAAAGACCAGTTCGGCCAGACGCTCGAAAAGCCCGTCACCGTCACGTTCAACGTACTCGACGCCGCGCCCAGCCTCGCCGCCGCGGCTGAAGGCTTTGCGGTACTCGACCCCAACGCGCCTGCCAAGTTTTCAGTCTTCACGGTCAATCACGCGCAACTCAAGACGACGCTTTACGCCGTCGGGCCGGAGCATTGGGGGCAGTTCGCCGCGTTCCTGCGCGAAAGCGGCGGCGGTTATGGACGGCGCGGACGCGATTGGAAACCACTGCCTGCCATCGGTCGTTTGGCTTCGTCCAAAACGATCAACGTAGCGACCAAGCCCGATGAACTCGTCGAGACCGCGATTGATCTCGCGCCCGCGCTCAACAACAACGTAGGCCAAATGATTCTCGCCATCGAAGCCGTCCAGCCGCCCAAAAACGAATGGGAACGCCGCGCGGTTTATGTGTGGTTGCAGGCTACGCAAATCGGGCTGGATGCTTTCGTGGATCACAGCGAACTCGTCGCGTGGGCTTCGTCGCTGAAAGACGGCAAGCCATTAGGCAACGTAGAAATCGAGTTGCGCGAAACATCCACGACCGCAGGCGAAAGAAATAATGCTGACGCAAAAGGATTGGCGCGCTTTGCGTTGCCCGCGCAAGGCAAACGCCGCCTGCTTGTTGCACGCTCAGGCAAAGACGTAGCGATGCTGCCGGAAAACTTTCAGGGCGGCGAATCGGATTACAACGGTTGGAAAAAAGGATTTGTTGGCGATCAATTAGCATGGCACGTATTTGATGATCGCGGCCTTTACAAGCCAGGCGAAGAAGTCCGCGTTAAAGGCTGGGTGCGAAATATCGGTGGAGGAGCGCTAGGTGATGTGGCTTTTGTAAATCAAACAACTCGCTCGGTTAGCTATATGTTGGTGGACAGTCGAGGAAATGACATCGCACGCGGTGTCGTTCCTGTAAACTCGCTTGGTGGATTTGATGTGAAGCTAACGCTTCCTAAAACCATCAATCTCGGCAGAGCAAATCTCGGCTTGCAAACAGAGCAAGGCTTGAGCGGCACTTCGCCTAAAACTCATCCCATTCAAATTCAAGAGTTCCGCCGTCCCGAATACGAAGTCACTGTCAAAGCCGACGCGGGGCCGCATTACGTCAAAGGCACAGCCAACTTGACTGTCGCGGCGAACTATTACGCGGGCGGCGGCTTGCCCAATGCCGAAGTCAGTTGGAACGTCAGCGCAACGGCGACAAATTACACGCCGCCCAATCGCGGCGATTTCACCTTTGGCACGTGGACGCCATGGTGGGAATCGGGTGATCGCGGCGGACGCGGCAATGCGCAAAGCTTCACGTCAAAAACTGATGCGAGCGGCAAGCATACGTTGCATATTGATTTCGACAGTGTAGCGCCCGCGCGCCCGACGAGCGTGACGGCAACGGCGAACGTGCAAGACGTGAATCGCCAAGCGCTCGGCGGTTCGACGACGTTGCTCGTGCATCCGGCGGATTTGTATGTCGGCTTGCGCAGCCCGCGCACCTTTGTGCAACCGGGCGAGCCGCTTATCGTAGACGCCATCGTCACCGACCTCGACGGCAAGGCCATCGCCAACCGCGAAATCAAAATGCAAGCCGTGCAACTGGCGTGGCAATACGACAAAGGCGAATGGAAGCAGGTCGAAAGCAATCCGCAAGATTGCGGCGTTAAATCACCAGATGGGCGTTCAAATAACGAGACGGTTCAATGCCGCTTCACGCCGAAAGAAGGCGGGACGTATCGCGTCCGCGCCACCATCCTTGACGACCGCGAACGCCCCAATCAGAGCGAACTCACGCTTTGGGTAGCGGGTGGGAAACAGCCTCCGTCGCGCGATCTGGCGCAAGAGAAAGTCGAACTCATCCCGAATCAAAAGGAATACAAAGCGGGCGAGACGGCTGAGATTTTGGTGCAGGCTCCGTTCGCCAACGCCGAAGCCGTGCTGACCTTGCGCCGCGCGGGGCTGGTGCGCACTGAACGTTTCACGATCAACGGCGCTTCGCACACTTTGCGCGTGCCGATTGAAGACGCCTTCACGCCGAACCTGCACGTACAAGTTGATCTCGTAGGCGCAGCCGAACGCACGGGCGATGACGGACAGCCGCGTCCTAGTTTGCCGAAACGTCCGGCCTTTGCTTCGGGCGCGTTGAATCTTTCGATTCCGCCTGCGTCGCGCAAGCTGACGGCGACCGTTACGCCACGCGACAAGGCGATTGAACCCGGCGGCACTACGAACGTGGATGTCGAATTGCGCGACGCGGCAGGCAAGCCCGTCGCCAACGGCGAAATCGCCCTCGTCGTCGTTGACGAAGCCGTGCTGGCCTTGACCGGTTACAAGCTGGGCGATCCGCTGGCGTCGTTCTATCCGCAGCGCGGCGATGACGTACGCGAACATCATTTGCGGGAAAAGGTAACACTCGCTAACCCAAGCGATTTAATCAGTAAGCTCCAATCGAAAGAACCAATCTTGGGACTGCACGAACGCGACATCGCTAATGTTTATATGAAGTCTAGGGGTGTGCCTGGAGGCGTCGCAGGAGGAATGGTAGCACCAGCTTCCGCCAAACCAATGGCAATGGCGGCAGATAGAATTGAGTTCAAAGAGGCGAGCAACCAATCTGCCGAACCCATCCAAGTCCGCAGCAACTTCGACGCGCTCGCTTTCTTTGCCGCGTCGTTACCCACCGATGCCAACGGACGTGCTTCGGTCACAGTGAAGCTGCCCGACAACCTGACGCGCTACCGCGTGATGGCCGTTGCCGTAGCGGGCGAAAAGCAATTCGGTACGGGCGAAGCCGCGATCACGGCGCGCTTGCCGTTGATGGCGCGTCCGAGTGCGCCGCGCTTCCTGAATTTCGGCGACCGGTTGGAGCTTCCCGTCGTCGTCCAAAACCAGACCGACGCGCCAATGGTTGTTGATATTGCCGTGCGCGCGACGAATGCCGCGTTGCTGCATGTAGTACCGCCTTCAGGCGGAACCTCTCGCACTACGACGCTTCCGGCTGAAGCCGGTACTACGTACACGAGCGCGGGCAAGCGCATCACCGTCCCGCCCAACGACCGCGTAGAAGTTCGCTTCCCCGCCGCCACCGTCAAACCGGGCGTGGCGCGCTTTCAGATTGGCGTGAGTTCGGGCAAGTGGGCCGACGCTGCTGAAGTCAGCTTGCCCGTGTGGACTCCCGCCACGACCGAAGCCTTTGCGGTTTACGGCGAACTCGACAACGGCGTATTCGCACAACCCGTGAAAGCCCCCAGCGATGCGGTGAAACAGTTCGGCGGGTTGGAAGTGACTACGTCAAGCACGCAGTTGCAGGCGCTGACCGACGCGGTGATCTATCTGTCGAACTATCCGTATGAGTGCGCCGAGCAAATCAGTTCGCGCGTGTTGGCCATCGCCGCGTTGCGCGATGTGCTGGC
>JANNUY010000878.1:0-1024 GCA_031414155.1 Acidobacteriota bacterium | reverse complement strand
GTTCAGCTTCTTCGCGCTGGCCGATGCCGTGAATCTCGTAGGCGAGTCGCTCAATGGCGGACTTCAACTCCTGATAATTCTTCTCCGACTTTTCAGAAGCGGCTTTGAGGTCTTGCCGCAATTCTTTGAGGTCGGTTTTGTTTTTCTGCGTGTCTTCAGCTAGCGAAAACACCTGTCGTACCAGATCTAAGAATTGCTTCCACATTCAGTCCTCCTTGGCCGGTGCGTGCGATGATGGCGCGGGTTTCATCTCGAAGCCGTTCGATCTCTTCCTGATCGCGGGCCATTTGTTCGTTGAGCTTGCGCATGGCGGAGAAGTACTCATCCACCATTACCTGATATTGAGCTTCTTCGTTGCTGGCAAGTTCCGTTACGATCTGTTCGTTCATTTTTCTTACCTCCGATGCCAATCCTAACACAGGCTACGTCGTCAGCTTATGTAGTGAGTCGGCGATAAATCCCCGGCAACCGCTCCGGCAGGCTCATCACGTCGTCAATAATCGTGTAACCCACTTCGCCGTATAAGTCTTTCAACTCCGCTTCGGCTTCGCGGTCAATGGTGATGCAAAACGGAGTGATGCCGTTCGTTTTGGTTTGCCTGAGCGCGATCTTGGTGTCTTCGCGGGCGTAGCGCGAGTCGCCGTAATCGTGGTCGTAAGGCCGTCCGTCACTCAGCACGATCAACAGCTTGGTGCGTGCGTCTTGCCGTTCGAGTTCGGCGGCGGCGTGGCGGATGGCGGCTCCTAAACGAGTGTTGTTGTGATAGGTGATGCCGCCGATGCGGCGTTCGACGACCTCGGTGTATTTCTCGCCGAAGCGTTTGACCAGAAAGTATTTCACGTTGCGGCGGCCTTCGCTGGTGAAGCCTGAAATCGAATAGGCGTCGCCGACGGCTTCGAGGGCTTCGCTCATCAGCACGAGTCCCTGTTTCTCGATGTCTATGATCTTTTGGCCGGGCCGCGTGTAAGGCTGGTTTGGATGCCGCGTAATCGTCCGCGCCGTCGAAGAAGACATATCCAACAGG
>JANNUY010000877.1:0-9046 GCA_031414155.1 Acidobacteriota bacterium | reverse complement strand
CCTCAATCCGCCCTCAGGTGGAAGAACTGAAACGGTATATGGACGGTTAGGGTTTTTGGTAAATGGAATGACGATCACCCTGCCTGCACGACCTTGATTGTAATTGCTGCTGGAGAGAACCAGGCAAGGACGACCACCAGCCTGTTCGAGTGGGTGAGGTGGGTCAAGATTTGTGAACCAGACTTCCCCGCGTATTGGTCTGAGCGTATTGGGCATTCGTTATTCTTGCTTATTTAAGGGTTTATTTGAGGTCGTATTCAGACCAATCCTCCGGCTCCAGCCCGTCGGCTAGCGTCACGTCCCATTGGGCGTCTTCCTGTTGTATTTTCTGCCATTCCTCAGGCCGTTGCTGCAAAGCCGCGAGTGTCACATTCGCTTCCTCAAACAATAGTTTCCGGCGCAGGTCTTCCACGGCACGCGCTACCACTTCGCCTGTTGGCAAAGAAGTCTTAATCGACAATTCCTGAATCATACTTTGAGCTTGCGGGCTGACTTGAATCGTCAGTCGTTCTGAAGCTGTCATAAATCAGTTCTCCCTACGAATCGGATTTTATGCCAACGCTTGGTGGGAAAGCGAAACGTCAAAAGGTATGGCCAGAAATTATTTCTTTTCGATGCGATAAAGATGCGTCCGCGAACGCAAATAAAGCGCCTTGCCTGCCAGCGCGGGCGAAGCGAGAAAGCCATCGCCCAATTTATTCTCAGCGAGTTTCTCAAACGTACGCGACGGTTTTAGCACGGTGGTCTTGCCTTCTTCGCTGAACAGCCAAACCTTGCCGTCGGCGTAAACGGGTGAAGCCGAATACTCGCCGCCGATGCGTTCCTGCCAGACTTGGGTGCCGGTTTTGGCTTCGATACAACTGGCGATGCCGGTGTCGCCGATCATAAAAATCAGATCGTCTATCAACAGAATCGAAGGCTTGTTGGCTACGCCGCGTTTGACGCGCCAGGCGATGGCGGAATCATCCAGCAAGCCGTTGCCACCAATGCGCACGGCAAACAATTGCCCCGCCGAAAACCCCGTCGGGTAAAAAATCATGCCGTGGCCGATGACGGGTCGCGTACTCGCCGAATGTTGCGCGCGTTCTTCGACGCGCCAGAGTTCTTTGCCAGTGAAGGGATCGTATGAATAAGCCGCCTTGGCGCCGAGGCTGATCATTTCCCAACGTCCGTTGAGTTGCGCTACTTGTGGCGTAGCAAACGCCTTGCGCAAATCGCCATCGGCCATGATTTTGCCTTTGGCGTCGAGGTCTTTGAAATCAATCGAACGATTGGTTTGCCACACGGTTTTGCCGGTCTTTTTGTCGAGTGCGACGACGTACTGTTTATCGCTGCCGTCGAAATGCATCAACAGCAGGTTCTGAAAAATCACCGGCGACGAACCCGAACCACGAAAGTGATTGCATTCAAAATCGGTGCGTTGCCACAGCACCTTGAACGATTTCGTATCAATGCAGGCCGTGCCCGGCGAGCCGAACGTGATGTATACGCGACCGTTTTCAATCGCGGGCGTAGGCGAGGCGTAAGTGTTGAACGGATGCACGTATTGCGGCGTGGTTACGTCAAACAGCTTTAGGTCTTTGATGACCTTGCCCGTGTCGCGGTCAAGGCACAGCGCATAAAGCTGCCGACCGTCTTTGCTGCCCGAAGTCAGCCAAACCTGCTTGCCGTAAACAACTGGCGAAGACCAGCCGCGATCATGAATCGGTGTCTTCCAAACAATGTTTTCGGTTTCGCTCCAGGTGAGCGGCAAGTCTTTTACGTCGGAATGGCCTGTGCCATCGGGGCCGCGAAATTGCGGCCATTGGTCACTGCCAAGTACGAAAGAAGATACGAACAACGAGAGACAACATAACAGCAAAGCGAGGGGAATTTGCTTCATTGGGGTTTGAGCCTCCTCAAAGGTGGTGGAACAGGTTCGTACCCCGCTCCTCTGTTTACAACGGGACGCATTGCACCGTGCGAGCGCCATCGGGTTACTGTTTAATCGGTACTTTTAGCTTTCCAGGAATCAAAACTTTCGTCGGCGTTCTTTCTTTGACTGGTTCTTTCACCGTCTCTTTGGGTTTGCCGGTTGAAGATGACGAATCTTTGCTCTTGCTCGGCAAAGTAATCTTGCCCGGAATCAACACGGGCACTTTACTGCCTTCCGGTTTCTTGCCTTTGCTCGAATCCTTTTCGACTTTGGCGTCTTTGCTGTTGCCCAAACCAGGAATTCTGATTGGAGATTTATCGGCTTTAGATTCTTTGCCGCCACCTAACACCGGAATTTTCACCGGAATCTTCACCGGCACTTTCACGGGCAACTTGCCGCCGCCCACGTTGACAGGAACGGTGACGCCGCCTTTGTCTACGGATATGCCAGAAGATGACGACGACGTAGGCGTTTCTTCTTTCGACTTGCCAAAAAGATTGCGCACCTCAAACGAAACTTTTTCCTCGACAAGTTTTGAGACGCCCGCGACGGCGAGCTTTTTGCTCGCGCCTTTCAGCGAAGGTTCCTTGTCACGCGCATCTTTCTCATAACCCTTTGCCGCCTTTTTGTATTCTTCGCCTTGCGTGCCGCCGACTTCTTCGCCTTTCCGTTGATAGAGCGAAGCCAGCGCCAGATCGTTGGCCGCGAGGTCGTCAGATTTTTTGATCTTGCTGCGACGGGCTGAAGCGAACTGATATTGCTGAATCGCCTGATCGGTTTCGCCGCGCGCGTGGTAACAATATGCCAGTTCGCGTTGCGCTTCATAAAAGTCAGGACGTAACGCAATGGCTTTTTTCAATTGCGGCAAGGCTTGTTGCGATTGGTTCAACGCGCGATAGGCCGCACCCACACCGTAATAGGCTTCGGCTTCTGAAGGCGCGAGCGTAGAGGCTGCCACGAACGCATTCAACGCGCGATTGGCATTGCTGCTGCCGCCGATCAAGTAAGCGAAGCCCAACGCGAGATGCGCCGCGACGAGTCGGGTATCGAGTCGCACTGCGGCCTCGGCATCACGCAACGCGAGTTCATAAAAGCTCAAATTCACGCGCGGCGGACTGGCCGCCGGAGTCGAAGCAATGACGCGCGGTGCTTCTTCTTCGGCTTGCTGTTCGCCTTTCTTGCTCTTTTTGCTTCCTTTACTAGCGCCTTTCTTGCCAGTGTCAGCCGAAGCAAGTTCTTCTTGCTTGTCTTTGCCGCTTTTCTCAGAGGCAGCAGCTTCGTCCTTTTTGCCTTTGCCGCTTTTCTTGCTTTTCTTTCCGCTGCCTTGATCGTCGCTGACAGTGGTTTGCGCAAATGAGTTCGCCGCAGCAGGCGCGACTTGCGTCGTAGCGATTTCGCTTTCTGCCATTGCGCTGTAAGCCCGCGAACGTTGCGCGAGCAACAAGGCATTGTTGGGGAATTTGTTCAGCGCATTGGTCAACAACGCGATGGCTTCGCGCCAGCGGGCATTGAGCGCGTAAACATTCGCTAGCCGTTCATAAGTCGCCAGTGATGATGGGTCTTCGCGCAACGCAACCTCGTATGCGGCGATGGCTTGCGGCCAGAGTTGTTGATTCTCGAAGGCTACGCCTTTCTCGTAATTCGCATTTGCAAGCGTTGGTTGCAGCGTCAACGTGACTTCCTGCTGATAACCGGCGACGAGTTTGATTTTGGATTCGACCGGCTGAAAGCCCGCGAGTTCGGCGCGCACGGTGTATTCGCGCGGCGCGAGTTCCTGAAACAGAGGGCCGCTGCCGGCGGCTTGACCGTTGACGAAAATCGTAGCGCCTGCGGGTTCGGTAATGAGCGTGGCACCGCTCAACGCATTGGATGTATTTGCCGCCGTCGCTGCGCCGCCCATTGGCGTGACGTAAGCCACCACGACCGGGCCGCGCACTTCGGTCGCAATCATCGTCGGCGTTTGTTCGCCGAAGATTGCATTTGTCTTCGCGGCTTCTTCGCGCCATTTCTTAACGTTGTCGCGCAGGTAGCCCGCCAGCAAGCCTGCTTCGACGCGACCATCGGGACGCGCAGCGAGTTCGCGCAAGCCGCGCATAATGAAATGGGTGAATACGCCGTGGCCTAGTTGCAGGTTTTCATAAGCGCGTTCGCCGATGCGGCAGGCATAAAAGACGATGCTGGTCGGCGCTTCAGGCTGCGGTTGCGAGGGCGTTTGCACGACGTTCAAACGACGAATGCGCAAGCCGCGTGTCATCACGTCGGTGAGTTGATTGCCTTTGAGGCCGCGTCCGGGGAAAGGGTCTTCGCGGCAGGCGTCTACGAAAATGGTGAACTGCGACGCCTTGAGCGTAGAAAGTTTGCGCGCAAGTTCTTCCAAATCAAGGGCGCTGCGTTCGAGCGATTCAGGCGTTTGCGGCGCAATGTCTATGGGCAGGAAATAGCTTTTGGCTTCAGGGCCGACGCCGCGCACGATGCCGTGTCCGGCGAGAAATACGATAACTTGATCGTTGGCTTCGACGCGCGAGGCCAGCGTTTGCTCAATCGAATTCAGGATGTTTTGCTTCGTCGCCTTCGCGTCGCCTACGCCGTCATCGGTCAGCAGGCGAACATGGTCTTCCTGAAAACCCGCTGAACCTATCAAGACGTCTTTGAGCGCGCGCGCGTCATCGCGGGCGAAACGCAAGTCCTGAATTTCGCCCGGATAATCGTTGATGCCGATGAGCAACGCCCATTGATTGGGCGCTTTCGCCGCCACAGGTTTAACGGATTGAGACGCGGCTGGAACCAGCAACGCCAAACAGAGTAACAGGACGCGGACGGCCAACTTCATACGCAACATAAAACACCTCACATGTTTCGCCGAATCATTGTGTAATTGCAGGGGAGTAGCCGAGCCGAACTATAAGGCCAGACGAGCCATACGGAAAGTGCGCCTCAGACGCAATTTTGCAGGCTGCTGTTGCTTGTCTAAATCATGGGTTTTTGGCGGGGTTTCTGGCGGGCTTTTGAATGAGTGGCATAGGATTGCAGTGTAATGTTTGTTCTGGCACTGCACTTCTATGTGCGACGTGGGGTTTTACCGTCGGTGATCGGATGGGTGCAAACGTTGGGTGTAATCTCATTTTTTTTGAGCTACGCACGGCGAGTCGCACATTTTCATTTTGGCAGGAGTTTGTCAGCAAGGCGCATCAGGTCGTGCGTTGAGCGGGTGAACTCATGGTGTGTATTTGAGAGTGCCTGATTGTGTTTCAGACATAGCTTGAGCTGGTTCCCCGGTTAATGACCAAGCCAGAGTTTCCTCAATGCTTATGTCTTAGCTTATGTTTTATCAGGCGGCCCTCGGCTCGCCTTTCCAACCTACCCATCTGATGTCCCGACAATTGATGTTCTGGCATCAGGCCGCCGCATCGTTTTCCTAAATGTTTCTTCCGCGTCGTCTAAAACCGCGCGCACTAGCGCGTCCGGCTTTGGCGATTTTGTTTATGGTGCCCGTTGTAGGGAAGAAAGGTAGGGCGTATGCGTCTCCAAAGTTTTTATTTCACATCCTCGAGAAAGTATTCCGAGTTATTTATCGCCACCCTGGCGGCCTTGATGGCGCTGATGATGGTGGCGGCCCTTGATGGACGAGTGTCGGCGCAAGATGCGTCGCCCGCCATCCCTGTCGTGGCAAGCAGCGCGCGTGCTTTGGCCACCGTCTCGGCAGCGAGTTTTCGCGCTAATGAAGTTGCGCCAGAAAGCATTGTGGCGGCTTTTGGCTCTGGTTTGGCTACTGACGCCAAAGTTTGCGAGACCTGGCCTTTGCCGATGAATCTCGCAGGCACGAGCGTGAGCTTGCGCGATGCGGCTGGACAGGATTTTGACGCGCCGCTGTTTTTTGTAGCTCCGACCCAAGTGAACTTTTACCTGCCGCCTAAGGTGGCCGCTGGTGAAGCGACGGTGACGGTGACATCCGGTGACGGTTCGTTGTCGGTGGGCACGGTGAAAGTCGTCGAATATGCGCCGGGTTTATTCTCTATGAATGGCAATGGCATTGGCGTCGCCGCCGGCACAGCGTTGCGCATTCGCGGTTCGGCTTATTACTTCGAGGTCATGGCGCGGTTCGATTTAGATACGAACCAATGGGTCACATTGCCGATTGAAGCCGGCCCGTCAGCCGACCGCCTGTTTGTGGCGTTTTATGGCACCGGCATTCGCGGACGCGCTTCGTTGAGCGAGGTGACGGCGACGCTGGCGGGTGAGCCGGTGTCGGTTTCTTACGCCGGAGCGCAAGGCAATTTCTTTGGCGTAGATCAGATCAATATCGAAATTCCGCGTGAAATGTTGGGACGCGGCGAAGTGGATTTTGTAGCGCGCATTAACGGCAGGGAATCGAACACCGTTAAAATAAGCTTGAAATAACCGGCGATTGCCGCGCAGACCCAGGCCGTACGCCCACTGCCTGATAGGGTTTGCAAAGTGTTGAGTTTCGACGTGTGTAGGTTCGCAGTCGAATGCTTGCCAGCCGGGAGAAGTGAGGTCTCCCGGCTGGATTTTTTTTGCAAGGCTTTCAGCTCTCTCGTCGAGAACTGAAAGCAACAAAATTTAGGAGTTAAAGTTATGGACAAGATAAATTTTCACCACCGTCTGGGCGTCATCGCAGCAGCGTTCGCTGTTTTATTGTTTTCTCTCGTGTTCACCGAAGCGCGGGTATCAGCCAACCCGTTGGCTGACAGCCAACCAGGCCAAGACAAATTTATTCAGCTCGACACTAAAGGCGCTCCGCATTTGGTGGCTGCGCCGCGGGCCGCGTTGCAAAGCACGGTTGCGATTAAGGCGCTGGTGGTCAACGGCAATGATATTTATGTCGGCGGAAACTTCACTTCGATTGGCGGCATCGCGGCGAACAATATCGCGCGTTACAACATTGTGAGCCAGCGCTGGTTTGCGCTAGGGGGCGACTTGCAAGCCAATGGCAACGGCGTGCGAGGCACCTTTGTTTCAGCGATCACGGTGGTGGGCAATGATATCTTTGTCGCGGGTTCATTCACGGGCGCTGATAACCGGCTCAATCAATTTGTGAGTGCCAATAACGTTGCGCGCTGGAATGTCGTCACTTCCACCTGGTCGGCGTTAGGCTCAGGCACGGGGCCGCAGAAGAATGGCGTCAATGGCGATGTGACTTCGTCAGTGCTGGCGAACGGAAAGATTTATTTTGCCGGTACGTTTAAGCAGGCTTACAACAGTGACGCTGTGGGGGTTGACGTGTATCAGGTTGCCGCCTGGAATCCTGCGACTTCTACTTGGTCGAGTCTGGCTAAGGGACTGGGAGCCGCTTCGACCTATGAAATTTATGACATCGCGGTCATGGGTGACAATCTCTATATCGGAGGCAATTTTGGCGCGGTTTTTCGCGCTGATAGCTCTGTCGTGCATGTGGCTTGCATCGCGCGTTGGAATTTCACCGCCAACAATTGGTTTGCCATGGGGGTGGAATCATCAACGGCTAACTCCAACGGTGCGGGCGGCGACGTTTTTGCCTTGGCGACTGATGGGACGACGCTGTTTGTGGGGGGCTTCTTCCCGTTCGTGAAAAACTCGCTTACCGACAAGCCACCTGCCAGCAACATCGCGCGTTGGAACGGTACGTCGTGGACCACTCTGAACGGAAGTAACAATGTCGATAACAACGGCGTAGATCAGGTTGTGACTGAAATCTGTTACAACAACGGCATGTTGTATGTCGGGGGTGATTTTGAAAACGTGAAAAACGCGAACGGTTCGCTTACCTTTGCCAGTCGGGTGGCGCGTTGGAACGGTACGGCATGGACGTTATTCGGAGCTGCCGCGACCGACGGCAATGGCGTCAATAATGGGGTGAAAGCGTTGTTGTTCACCGGCGGGCAACTATATGTCGGCGGTAATTTCGACGAGGCTTATAACAATGCGAGCAGCACGGTGACAGTCGCCGGCTTGGCGCGTTGGACGGGCACGATATGGACGGGCGTTATCAACTCGGCCATTAAATCGCTGACTTCTGTTTCTGCCGCCAGCTATGCCGCGAATGGCGAAGCGTCGGCTGAGGGCATCGCAGCGGCTTTTGGCACAACTTTGGCGACAGGCACGCTGGTCGGCAAGACGGTTCCGCTGGCGACCAACCTGCTCAACACCACGGTCAACGTGCTTGATGCGGCGGGCACATCTCGCCCCGCCCCGCTGTACTTTGTGTCGGCTTTGCAAATCAACTTTTTGGTTCCCGGCGGAACGGTTCCGGGAGTGGCGACAGTTACGGTAAATTCCGGTGACGGATCGCAATCGCAAGGCACCTTGAACGTCACGGCTTATGCGCCGGGCATGTTTACCTTCAACGCGAATGGCAGCGGTGTACCGGCGGCTCAGGTTCTACGTATCAAAGCAGACAACACACTGGTTTACGAAAGCCTCGCGCGTTTTGATACGGCAACCTCGCAGTGGGTTCCTACGCCCATTGATTTAGGGCCGGTGGGCGAAAAGGTTTTTCTGGTGGCTTACGGCACGGCGATTCGCGGTCGCGGCGTAACGCCCGCCACGATGACGATTGGCGGCACGGCTGCCACGGTTTCGTTTGCCGGTGCGCAAGGCAGCTTGACCGGGGTTGACCAGGTCAACGCTGAAATTCCGCGCTCGTTGATCGGACGCGGCAACGCCAATGTGATCTTTAGCATAGGAGCCAAAAACGCCAATACGGTGTTGATCAACATCAAGTAAGTTCGCCTTGCGATAACACACAAAGCGGAACCAGCAAAAGCGCGAAGTAAGCAGAAAGACTTTCTGCCTGCTTCGCGCTTTTTTGAATTGGATACGGAGTGCCGCGTGGGTTGGTTTAGCGCGGTGCTGAAAGCAAACCTTTACAGCAAAACGCTCTTTCCTGCCGATACGGCACGCGGGGGCGTGCGTACCCACACTTAAAAGATCAAATCGAAATCTACGCGCAAGCGCCGCTTGTTTTGTCCGAAGAACAATCCAAATTGGGGATCGGCGACGTTGTTGCGGAAGGCTTGCGGATTGAAATGATTCGTCAGGTTAAAAATGCTGAACGACACGCGCACGTAAGTCGGGTCACTCAACTTGTAACGCAAAATTTTGGCGACCGGCTGGTTAATCGGCAAGTCTTTG
>JANNUY010000876.1:0-2057 GCA_031414155.1 Acidobacteriota bacterium | reverse complement strand
CATTGACGGCGCAGGCGCGCACGCCGAACACGAACACATCCTGATCGAAGACATCCCTCGCCGCACGGCGTTGTTGACGCGACTCATTCAGACTCTTTGAGTGGCTAATGGTCAGTGGCTAGTGGCTAGTTTTTACGAGCCAACTACTAGCCACTAGCCACTAGCCACCAGCCACTAGCCACTAAAAATGGAAAGACTTTACCGCGACCCCATTCACAACATCATTGCGCTGGCCGAGACGCGGGCGGAGGATGCGCTGTTGGTGCGGTTGATTGATGCGCCTGAATTTCAGCGGTTGCGTTACATCAAGCAATTGGGCTTGGCGCTTTACACCTATCAGGGCGCAGAGCATTCGCGCTTTACGCATTCGTTGGGCGTGATGCAGGTTATGACGCGGATTCTCGATACGCTGGCGAAGCGTTATCGCATCAGCGACGAAGCGCGTCTCGTGGGACGTTGTGCCGCGCTGTTGCACGACCTCGGCCACGGGCCGTTTTCGCATGTCATCGAAAAAGTTCTCAACACCAATCACGAACGCTGGACGGTGCGCATCATCGCCGACCCCGCGACAACAATTCATCGGCAACTGGCGCAATACGACGCGACGTTGCCTGACAAGGTGATCGCCGCGATTGAACACCGCTATCAGCCGCTTTACATCGGGCAACTGGTTTCTTCGCAACTCGATGCTGATCGGTTGGATTACCTGCTGCGCGACAGCCTGATGACGGGCGCGCGTTACGGCAATTACGATCTCGAATGGATTCTGCACGCGCTCGAAATTGACGAAGCGAATGATCGCATCTACGTCGGCGCGAACGGACTGTATGCGGTCGAGGCTTATCTGCAAGCGCGGTTTTATATGTTCCGGCAGGTTTACTTTCACCGCACGCTGCGCGCCGCCGAAGCCGTGTTGATGAGCGTCCTGCGCCGCGCCGTCGCGTTGTTGCGCGAAGGGCAATTGCGATTCATCGCTGCCGGCTCCGTGATGGAGCGCGTGCTGCGCGGTGAAGAACCGACCGTAAGTGAATACCTCACCTTTGACGATCACTTGGTGATGTTTCATATCAAGCAATGGATCAACGAACCTGATGCGATCCTCAATGACCTTGCGCAACGTTTTATTCACCGCAAACTTTTCAAAACTGTCACGCTGGATTTATCCGCCGAAGCCCGCGCCGCGTTCATCACGGCGGCGCGTGAGTGCGTAGCCCGCGTCGGCTTCGACCCTGATTACTATTTTGTCGAAGACCGTGCGGCAGATATTCCTTACTACAGTTATTACCGGCCTGAAGGGAAAGGCCGTTTGTTCATAGATCATCCAAACGGTTCCGGCCTCTGCGACATCGCCGAAGTCTCGCAAGTCATCGGCGCGATGCGCGGTTATGAATTGCACCGCGTGTGTTGTCCGCGCGAAGCGTTGCCCGCGATTGAGGAGCTTTTGTCATGAGAGTGCGGAGTGCGGAGTGCGGAGCGCGGAGTGCGGAATGCGGATGGTGGTGCGTCGTTTTGATTAGCTTGTTTGCGTTAGGGGGAAACGTTTCAGTCGAAGCGCACTCTCCTCGTCGCATAGCGACGGCTGACTTTAGCCGTGGGTTTCAACCCACGGAAGGCGCGCGCATTCCCCCGCGTCGCGTAGCGACGCTCAAGGCTGGGCGACGGACGCAATGGATTTCAACGAGACGCTTTGCCGAAGCGGAATCAGGCGTCACTACGCGACGCGGGAACCTTCGCCACGCTTTCCGTGGGTTGAACCCTACGGCTAAAGTCAGCCGTCGCTACGCGACGAAAAACGAACGCATCGCGTTGATTCCGCTGCAAGGCGACGAATCGCAAGCCATCACCAACCAACTGCGTAACCTCATGAAGCCGCATCTGCTTGACGCTGACCTTACGCAGGCCGCGTTACGCGGAGCGGGTTATCAAGGCAGCTTGAATATGTCCCGCGACGAAGCCCGCCAGTTGGGGCAATCGTTGGGCGGTGATTTTTTTGTCGCTGGCAAAGCACTCGGAACGCGCCGCGCAGCAGAAGGCCAACAGTTTTTTTATGAAGCTTC
>JANNUY010000875.1:0-4241 GCA_031414155.1 Acidobacteriota bacterium | reverse complement strand
GGTGCCTGCCACGGGCGGCGAACCGGTCTCGGTCACTAACGATAAAGCGATGGATGGCAATCAGGTCTGGTCGCACGACGGGCGCTATCTTTATTTTTCGAGCAATCGCAACGGCAGCCTCAGCCTCTGGCGACAGGCGCTCAATGAGACTTCGGGCCAGTTGCAAGGCGAGCCGGAACTGATTCCCGCCAAATCGGCCAACACCGTTTTGCTCACCATCGCGCGCAACGGCGAACGCATGGCTTACACAAATCGCATCGTGCAAAGCAACATCCGCCGCATCGGTTTCGACGCGGCGCGCGGCGCGGTGACGGGCGAATCAAGTTGGGTGACGCAAATGGCGCGACGCGCCACCAATCAAAGCGTAGCGCCCGACGGCCAGCGGCTGACGTTTTACACTTATGGCGATCCGCAATTCGATCTTTACGTCAGCCGCATCGGCAGCACTGAAGCTCCGTTGCAACTCACCAACGATGAAGCGTTTGACCGTGCCCCCCGCTGGTCGCCCGACGGCGAGCGCATTGCGTACTTTTCGAACCTCAGCGGCAAGTACGAAATTTGGACGATCAAGCCCGACGGCAGCGACCGCCAGCAATTGACCTTCAGCCAGCCGCAACAGCCGGGCTATCTTGATCCGGCGTGGTCGCCCGACGGAACGCGTATGCTGTTCTCACTGCGACAGGGCGAGAGTTTCATCATGGATTTAAGTCGCGCTTATGACGCGCAACAGTTGCAAACCTTCCCGGCTTTGCCTGACGCGCAAGGACAATTTATTGCCTACAATTGGTCGTTCGACAGCCGAAGGATTGCGGGATCGGCCTGGGCGAAACAGGCGAGCCAGCCGGGCTTGATCGTCTATGACTTAGCTACGCGCAAGTATGAACAGGTTACGCAAGAGGGCGATTCGCCCTTTTGGTTGCGCGACGGACAGCGGCTGATTTATCCGTATCGAGGGGAACTTTATCTGACTGATCGTCGCACTAGAACGACGAAACCTTTGCTGGCGCTGCCTGATCTGTCGCTTAATAACCCTACGCTTTCGGCTGACGAACGCTTTCTCTATTTCACGGTTGACAGCTTTCAGGAAAGCATTTGGGCGATTCATTTGAAGTAGCCGAGCAATACCAGACAAAGAAAAGGGCTTTCGCCACAAAAAAACACAAAGGCCACAAAAAAGAGTTCTGACAATAGAGTTTCTATTTGTGTCTTCTGTGCCTTTTTGTGGCGAAAGTCCTTCTGCCAACCGCTAGCCGTTACGGGATCAACGGTTTGAACAAGCCGAGTTCATAGTCATTCACGTAAACCTCTAACAACTGAAACTGTTGGGGCATTTGTCCGCCAGTCGCAAAGGCGTGGTTTGTCACGAGCAACGAACCGCGTCCGTTGAAGGCGATGTTGGCGGGCGAGTCATAAGGATTGATCGGCGTATTCACCGGGTTGGTAAAGCGAAAGACTTCGCTGCCGTTGCTGCGCAAGCCGATGATGCCCGAACTGAACGGCGTCGCGTCAGTCACATACAACACGCCTGAACGTCCGAACGCGATGCCGTCGGGAATGTCGCCCGGCGCAAAAGCGTGAAAGACCTGCAAGTCAGCCGCGTTCGACTGGGCCACCAGCGGCAACGTATAAATAAAACCCTGCCCGTTCGCATCAATCGAAACCGACATAAAAATTTTGTCGTGTTGCGGATGCACGCGAATGCCATTGACGCCGATGCTGCCCGGATTTGCGCCCGGCGCGAGCCGCAAGTCTTGAAACCAAATCTGCGGCGCGCCGCCGAATTTGGAATAGCGCCACACCGTCGCCTGCAACGAATCCGTCACATACAGATTGCCGAAACGATCAAAGGCCAGATCGTTTGCCAACGGCGGCGTATCCACCGGCAGCGGCGAACAGGGCGTACCAGCAGGCACGGCATTGCACGGCGGCAAGTTGGGCAGGGGCGCTCCCCAGTTTTGTTGAAAAGGGCCGTAACGCAAGACGCCCAATTGCGAATTCAACACATACAGTCGTCCCCAGCCATCAGTCGCGGCGCATGAATTGGCGTGTTCCTGCGACAGGTCTTCGCCGATGACGCTGACCGCGGTGAGCAATAAGCCCGTATTCGTTTGATGAATCCAAATCTTTGACGGCGTGCCGTTACCCGCCGTGCCGAAGGTCGCTGCACCGGTGGTGTAAGTCACGAAGCCGTTGCGAGCGACGCCTTCGGGAAAGCCCGGCGCGGGAATTTGTGAAATCACTTTGGCATCGCCAAAGCCTGGATCAGCGGCGTGCGTGAGCGCGGTCAAACTCGCCAGTAAAGCTGCGGTCAAAACCGTAGCCCGTAAAAACAGTCTCATTGGGATTATTTGGTATGACATAAATTCCTCTGCGGGCTATGGCAGCGCCCGTCTTGCGAACGCTGCCACAACCCTGGTTGTGGGGTTGGATAAAACTCGATGGTGATTGCGCGATTGCGATGGGTGAATGAGAGGGATGATTAGCCGGGAATGAGCTTGCCGCCGATGCAAATCAGCGTGTCGGCGGCGGCGATGATCAAGCAACCGCAAAACTTTTTGCCCGAGTTTTTGCAACTCGTCTTACAGCTCTGATACTGGCCGACACCATCTGAGATGCAGCCCGCCGCCGGGGTTTGCCCCAGCGTCAGCTTGAGCGCGGAATGGTTGCGTTCAGCGGTTTCGATCAGCGCTTCTTCGCGCGCCGTCGTCTTGTTGTTGGCGACGGCTTGCAGCGAACTCAAGAGCCGTTGCGCGGCTTCGCGCACTTTGGGTTCTTTGATGCGGGCGATGGTGGCGGTTGGCACGCGTGCCACTTCACGGCGCGCGAGGGCGGCTGATTCCGGTTCAGCGGCTTGCGCGCCGACCGCCGTTTGCACCGGCGCGGCGTTGACATAGCTGGTCATGAAAGAAGCGGCACACGCGGCCAAGCCGAGTGTGAGCGCGCCCATCAAACTGGTGAAAATCGAAAAGTTGCGTTTCATTGTCTTGTCTCCTTAGTCAGAAAAATATCGCGTGAGCGGGATTGCTCGTTGAGTAAGGAAGCCATTCATTCGGCCTCACTGGTTAAGGCGGAGCACCGCAACAAAAACTATCATCGCGCGCAAAAAAATAATGGGACGGCACTGACGGTTGGCATAAACCAAACGCTCCGTCCCAATGCGACAGCATTGAGCCGTAGCATTGACGAGCGGAGCGCGTGATTCCCACCATCAATTGTGGAGCGTTCGGTGCAGGTCTGGCGTTATTGCGGCGGCACGTTCGAGGGCCAGATCACGTCCTTCACCCAGGGCAGGCTCTTGCCATGAACCGCCATCCAGGGGCTGCCCGCGATGTTGGCGGGGTCGAGTTCCGTGCGCTCGATGACGTAAATGTTGTGGAACAGCAACGGGCGCAGATGAGAACCCGGCGTTCTGACCACGTCAATGTGCAGGTGCGGAGACGATGTCTTACCTGACTGGCCGACCCGGCCCAGAAACTGCCCGGGAAAAACGATGTCGCCTTCCTCCAACGTCGGCGGAATCGAATTTTGTTTGAAGTGCAGGTATTGCACGATTTCATTGTTGACGCGAATTTGAACCTGATTGGCTCCCACGTTTTCTCCGCCCGGATCGTGATCGGCCTTGTCGCGCGTGATCTTGATGATCTCGCCGCGCGCGATGGCATAAACCGGTTTGTTCCAAACCAGATAGTCTTCTTTCTTGTCGCCTAATTTTTCTTTCGTCGGACTCTTGGCGTCAAACACCTTGCCCGTCCATTTCCCGGTGGTCGAGTTCCAGCGCAGCACGCCCATGTCATAAGCAAAGCGTTCGTCGTTGAGGTGAATCGTCGGGCTGCCGATGCTGTTGCTCGAACCGCCCCAGAACTCGCCGGGATTCAGGTCGCTGGTTTTGGCGGGGAAAAGGTAACTGCCACCCGGCGCATCGTTGAGATAAGGCTTGAGCGGGCGCACCAGTTTCACCGAAGCGTAACCCGCAAACCGGATTTCGATAAACACGTGCGGCGGCGGCGGCTCAGGGAGCTTGAAACTGAACGTGTTGTCGGGGTAATTCACGCTGTCCTGCAAAAACACTTTCTGCGTAGCGCCGGGCGCAATCACGCCGCCGGTGTCAAAGGCTTCGGCGAGTACGTAGGGCGGGCCATCGAATTTGACGAGCGTTTTCTGCAACAACAAATTCGCGTTGCTGTTGTTCTTGATCAACAGCTTGATGACCATATGCGCGCCGTCGGGGCTGCCGCTGTCGT
>JANNUY010000874.1:0-2944 GCA_031414155.1 Acidobacteriota bacterium | reverse complement strand
CCAGTGATGCGATTGCGTTGGCTTTGCGTGCCGACTGTTCGATCTTTGTGCGCGAAGAAGTCATTCTGGCTTCGCGCAGCAATCAAACCGAAGCTGAAGAAAACGAAGCTCTCGAAGACGAAGAAGTCGAATGGCCGGAAGAATTGGGCGACATCAGCGATTACAAAATGTAGCTTGCGGGTGGTAAAAGCCACCCGTTGACAGTTTTGGGCAGGCTCCACTACGATGCCTTTCCAAGCGTGAAGCAATTCATTTTTCCGTATCACCATCATCAAAAAGCATTTGTCTGAAAGTGATTTTCTCAAGGCTGATCCCCCGAATCTCCTTGTCTAGGCGAAGTGCATACACAGGGAACAGATGTGAGCAGCAAGCGAGCAGAGAGCAAGACAATTCACCGGGAGGTTCCGTTGCGCGCGGTAAAAATCGCCATCGCCAACCAAAAGGGCGGCGTAGGGAAAACGACTACGGCTATTAATCTGGCCGCCGGGATGGCGCAAAAAGGCAAACGGGTGCTGCTCGTTGATCTAGACCCGCAAGCCAACAGCACCATCTCATACGTTGACATACAGGATATTGAGCTTTCCCTTTACGACCTGTTGACCGAACACACTGTCACTGTCGCTGACGTGGTCAAAAGCACCAAAGTCGAAAACCTTGATCTCATTCCCGCCCGCATCAACCTCGCCAAGCTTGAGGGCAAACTCGTGGGCGAACTTGACGCGCCTTTTCGCTTGAAAGACCGGCTTGATCCGGCGATGCGCAATTACGATGTGGTCGTGATTGATTCACCGCCGACGCTGGGCATCATTACGGTAAATGCGCTGGTCGCCGCGACGCATGTCATCGTGCCGATTCAGTCTTCCTATTTCGCGCTCGAAGGCACGGACGATCTGCTCGAAACCATCGAACGCATCAAGGCGCGTCCTAATCCGCAACTCGAATTGCTGGGCGTGGTCGTCACCTTGCACGACCGTCGCACTACGCTTTCTAAAGACATCTTCGACCAAATTGGACAGGTCTTTGGTGATAAGGTTTTTGATACGACGATTTCGCGGAGCGTGCGTTTGGAAGAAAGTCCCGCTTACCGTGAATCCATTTTTAGTTTTGCGCCCACCTCGAGTGGCGCGATTGAATACGCCAGTTTGTGCGATGAGGTGATTAAACGTGTCAGTTAAAAGAGGATTGCCCACTACGTTAAAAATGCGCCACGACCGCCATTACGTCGAAGAACTTTCGGCGGGGTCAGGCGCACCGGTCGGGCGAATGATCCACATTGATCGGCTCGAACCCAATCCGCACCAACCCCGCGTAGAGTTCGGCGACCTCGACGAACTGATTTCGTCAGTAGCGGAAAAAGGTATTCTCGAACCGATTCTCGTGCGGCCTTCGCAAGTCGGCGGACGCTTCATGATTATTTCGGGCGAGCGCCGTTTTCGCGCCGCCAAAGCCGTGGGCTTGCGCGAACTGCCGTGCATTGAGATGGATGTGGACGACCGCGCCGTCGCCGAAATCGCGCTGATCGAAAACCTGCAACGCAAAGACCTCACCGCGTTTGAAGAAGCCGACGGCTTGCAAGTGCTGGTCGAGCGTTACGGCTATACGCACGAAGAAGTCGCGCAAAAAGTAGGGAAGTCGCGCTCGACGATCACCGAAGCGTTGACCATTGCCAACCTGCCCAACGACGTACGCGAACAGTGCCGCCGCGCCGACATCAATTCAAAGTCGCTGTTGTTGCAGGTCGTGCGCCAACCCGACAAAGATTCCATGAAACATTTCGTCGAACGCGTCGCCATGCAAGGCCTGACGCGCGACGAAGCCCGCAAAGTACGAGGCGGCAAAAAACAAACGCGCCAACAGCCTTATGTGTTTCGCTACAACTCGCCGAGCCGTGACTTTACCGTCGAAGTGAAGTTCCGCCGCTCGCAAGTCAGCCGCGAAGAGTTGATGAAAACCCTCGAACTCGCACTCGAAGAAGCCAGCCAGATTGTGTAAGCGGCAAAATCGTAAATTAGCCACAAGGAACACAGGGGAAAGGGGATTTTCCAAACCAATAAGTTTTCCCGTGTTCCCCTGGCTAATTCATTTTTCCTGAGCCAGTTTCAACAATCATCTGAAAGGACATTTTTATGAATCTCGAACTCAATGGCCGCGTAGCAATGATCGCAGCGGCGAGCAAAGGCTTGGGTAAGGCTTGCACGTTGGCGTTGGCGGCGGAAGGCTGTTGCGTATCCATCAGCGCACGCAATGCTGAGACGCTGGAAGCGACGCGGGCCGAAGCTGCGCAACATGCTGAAGCGTTAGCCGTCACGGCGGACATTTCGTCCAAAGCCGATCTCGAACACTGGCACGCCGAGACGATCAAGCAATTCGGTCACGTAGACATTCTCATCACTAACACGGGCGGGCCGCCGGTCAATCGCTTTATGGAGTTAACGGAAGATCAATGGCAAGCGGGGGTTGAGTCTACATTGATGAACGTTATCAGGATGTCGCGGCTGGTGATTCCGGCAATGATAGAGCGCCGTTGGGGACGCATCATTCACCTGACTTCGCTGGTCGCCAAGCAACCGTGGGAAGACCTGACGATTTCGAGTACTTTGCGCGCGGGCTTGTCAGGCTTGACCAAAACGATGTCGAACGAGTTGGGGCAACACAACATTACGGTCAACGCCATTCTCACCGGACAAATCATGACCGACCGCCAAACGCACCTCGCGGACATTCGTACCAAAGCGCGCGGCATTTCCCACAAAGATTATTTTCAGCAACAAACGGCTGACATTCCGCTGCGTCGCATTGGCGAGCCGAAAGAGTTTGGCGGCGTAGTTGCATTCTTGGCTTCGGAACGCGCGAGCTTCATCACCGGCGTGTCGCTGCCGGTAGATGGCGGGCAGATTCGCGCGACGATGTGACAGCATGTAGTACCGGCTTCAGCCGGAATGTC
>JANNUY010000873.1:0-4385 GCA_031414155.1 Acidobacteriota bacterium | reverse complement strand
GCGATTGCTGGGCAAACTGTTGTTTGGCGTGACGGCCACCGATCCGTTGACGTTTGGCTGGGCCGCGCTGCTGTTGTCAGGCATTGCGCTGCTGGCCTGTTGGATACCGGCGCGCCGCGCGACGCAGGTTGATCCACTAATCGCCTTGCGCAGCGAATGAGTTATGCCGAACTGGAATCACATCGTGCGCGAACGGGTTGCCGTCTTGCGACTGCCTCCCATCCGCGAAATCGAAATTGTCGAAGAAGTCGCGCTGCATCTCGAAGCCGTTTATGACGACGCGCGTGCGGATGGTTTGTCGGCAGCGGAAGCCGAAGCACAAGCCACGCAAAATTATGACTGGCGCTTGCTCGAATGCGAGTTGAGTCGCGTCGAGCATTCGCCACTTGTGCGTTGGTTGCCAACAGTTGCTGAAACAAAAGCAGGGAGAATTCATCGTATGGAAAAGCTATTACAGGATGTGCGCTTTGGCTTGCGTATGTTGCGCAAGCGACCGGGCTTCACGTTGATTGCTGTGGTGACACTGGCGCTGGGCATTGGCGCGAATACGGCAATTTTTAGTTTGGTCAATACGGCAATACTGCGGCCTTTGCCGATTGCGCAGCCCGAACGATTTGTGGCGTTGAGCAATACGTCGGCGGGGCGCTTGTTTGCGACGTTTTCCTATCCGAACTTTCAAGACATTCGAGATCGCACTAATGTCTTTGCCAATGTGTTTGAAGGATTGCTGGCTTATCGTTTTGCGCCGTTGAGTCTGAGCCACGACGGGCGCAACGAAAGGCTGTGGGGTTATGTGGTGACGGGCAATTACTTTGACTTGCTGGGTCTCAAGCCTGCGCGCGGGCGGCTGATTTCATTGGAAGACGACCGCACGCGCGGGGCGCATCCGGTGACGGTCATCAGCTATCAGTGCTGGCAGCAACGCTTTGGCGGCGCGCCAGATGCAGAGGGAAAAGATGTCATCGGCAAAGAGGTGCTGGTGAACGGGCGCAACTTCACGATTATTGGCGTAGCTCCGCCGGGCTTTGTCGGAACCGAAGTCATTGCTGCGCCGGAGATGTGGTTCCCGATGATGATGCAGGCGCAGATCGAAATGGGCGACGACTGGCTCGACAAGCGCGGCGTAGACAATCTTTTCGTGCAAGGCCATCTCAAGTCCGGCGTCAGCGTGGCGCAGGCGCAAACCGCTGTGGATGCGGTCGCCGCGCAGTTGCAACGCGAGTTTCCTGATTACAACCAAGACCGCCGCGTGTTGGTTTCAAAGCCCGGTTTGATGAACGGCACGATGCGCACGCCTTTCATGGGTTTCGCCGCTGTGCTGATGGTCGTCGTCGGATTGGTGTTGTTATTGGCCTGCGCCAATTTGGCGAACCTGTTGCTGGCGCGCGCGACCGAACGACGCCGCGAGATGGCAGTGCGCTTGGCGCTGGGCGCGAGACGCGGTGAATTGATTCGACAACTGTTAATCGAGAGCGTGCTGCTGGCTTGCGCGGGCGGTGCGTTGGGTTGCCTGCTGGCGGGATGGGTGACGGGCTTGGCGGTGCGCATTAAACCGCCGATGGATGTGCCCGCGAACTTCGTGTTGCAACTAGATCAGCGCGTGCTGCTGTTTGCTTTCGTGCTGTCGCTCGTGACGGGCGTGCTGTTCGGATTGCTGCCCGCGTTGCAGGCGACGAAAACGAATCTGGTCGCTGCGTTAAAAGACGAAACCTCGTTCGGCACTTATCGCAGTTCGTGGTTGAAAAACGGCTTGATCGTATTTCAAGTCGCCTTGTCGTTGGTGCTGTTGATCGGCGGCGGATTGATGCTGCGTGCGTTGCAGCGGGCTGAGACGATTCCGCTGGGGTTTGAGCCGCGCAATGCGGTGGCTGTTTCGTTCGATTTGCGGTTGCAAGGTTACGCGCCAGCCGACGGGCGCGCCGCCGAAAAACGTTTGCTCGAACGGGTGCGCGCGTTGCCCGGCGTCAAAGCCGCAGGCATCGCCAATATGATTCCGGTTGATCTGCACTTCGGTTCGACTTCGGTTTTTATCGAAGGCCAATCGCTCGAACGCACTGCCAACACGCCGCGCGCTTTTACCAATCGCGTGACGCCGGGTTATTTCGGCGCGATGCAAACGCGCTTGTTGCAAGGCCGCGAATTCGTTGAGCGCGACGACGAACAAGCCGCGCCGGTCGTCATCGTCAACGAAACTTTCGCGCGCCGTTTCTGGCCGAACGAAAGCCCGCTGGGCAAACGCTTTCGCCTCGGCAGAGCGACAGAACCATTGGCTGAAATTATCGGCGTCGCGCAAGACGGCAAATACGCCGGAATCAACGAAGACCCGAAATCATTCGTCTATCGCCCGCTGTGGCAAACGGGCTTGAGTTCTTCTTCGTTAATCGTGCGCGCTGAAACCGAGCCGCAACAGTTGCTCGCGTTGGTACGCAACGAATTGCAACAACTTGATCCGCGCCTGCCGATTGCCGGTACGAAAACGCTGACCGAAAACCTGAGCTTCGCGTTGTTGCCCGCGCGGCTGGCGGCTTCGGTGTTGGGCAGTTTCGGCTTGCTGGCCTTGATGCTGGCGGCGATTGGGCTTTACGGCGTGATGTCTTATGGCGTCACGCAACGCACGCGCGAACTCGGCATTCGCATCGCGCTGGGCGCAGCCCACCGCGACATTCACAAACTGGTCGTAGGCCAAGGCATGAAACTCGTGCTGGCGGGGCTGACGTTGGGCTTAGTGGTTTCCTTCGCCGTGATGCGGCTGATGAAAAATTTATTGTTCGGCGTGAGTGCGACTGATCCGCTGACCTTCGCGGCGATTGCGGCGGTTTTGTTGCTGGTGGCGTTGACGGCTTGTTATCTGCCCGCACGGCGTGCGACGAAAGTTGATCCGCTGATTGCGTTGCGGCACGAGTGAGCTATGCCGAGTTGGCCTAAGTCTGAGGGACAGGCTTGATGCCCAACTGGCTCATTACTTCGTCGAGCGTGACGTTGCGCAACGCGGCCAACTCGATCAGGCATTTCAAACGCTCGACGCCAAAGGCTTCGGCGTGATCGTTGAGTTGAATCAGTTCTTCAAGTTCGGCGGAAGAGATAAGGCGACTGTCCCGCTTCTCAATCAATTCGTTCATGCGTTTGCGCTTGGCGGGCGCAATGTCCTGATTGATTTTGAGCAGCAGCTTGCTTTCCGCTTCCGAGAGGTTGGGGGTTTCTTCACGCGCCTTGGAAACAACAAGCCGCGTGACGAATCGCTCCAACTCCGGGCGCGGCATCTGACGCGCGGCGTCGAACAGTTGTTCAGATGACAGATTTATTTCGATCTGAATGGTTGGCATAACGATGACTCCGGTGAAATGACGGCGCGATGATACTGCTTATGGTTCGTGATTGGCTACCGCCAAACCGACGATGAGTGTGCGTCATTTTTTTGCATAGCCTGCAAAAGAATCAATCCGCGTGATGACCGTAGCGCAACCCTCGCCAAGGTTGCGCGGTTCGCGGTGCGAGTATTGCTGCGGGACGGATGGGATGACGCGGCGGCGCATTCGTCAGGCTCGCCTTTGAATCGAAGTGTCGCGTGCCCGGCGGCGCAATCTTGGCGAGATTGCGCTACCGTCGCCCGGTCACAGCCCTTCCAGCAACAACTGCAACTCCACCGCATCCCAGAAAGATAACGCCGGATCAGCCGCGAGCGCCGGGTCGCGTTCGCCGCGCAAAACCGTTTGCAACTGGTTGAGTAGCGCTGTGAGCCACGCGGGAATGTCGGCTTGTGCGAGTTCGGTGAGTTGCGCGGCGGCTGCGGACAGCGCGGCGGGCGAGCCGTCTTGCAAGGCTTGCGCGACCAGTGCGTAAAGCGGCGTGGTGTTGGTTCGGCTCTCTCCGCCCGCGCGGCGGTAAGCCAGATAGGCTGCAACGGCTTGCCCGCGCGCTTCGGCGGCGGCCTGCGTGTGGCCGGTGGCTTGTTCCAGATCGTACAGGTTGTTCCAAGTCACCCAGATTTGGGCGGCGTGGCCGAAAGTCTTCAAGCATTCAATCGCGCGGAGCAATTCGCGGCGGGCTTCGTCGTAGCGTTGCAGCTTAATCAGCGTATTGGCCAGATTGCTTCGGACGAGTCCTTCATACCGCAGGTCTTGTAATTGGACGTGAATCTCCGCCGCCTGCCGGTAAAAAGTCGCCGCCTCTTCCAGCCGCCCCATTTGATCGTAAAGATTGCCTAGTTCACCCAAGCTGCTGGCTTCATCAGCGCGGAGCTTGTGTTGCACTTGCATCGCCAGCCCTTGCCGATAGGCCTGCTCGGCTTGTTCAAACTGCCCGGCTCGTTTGTGAACCATTCCGATTTGATACCAGATTGTTGCCACGCTGCCTAGCTCGCCCAGCGACTCAAAAGTCTGACGCGC
>JANNUY010000872.1:0-5638 GCA_031414155.1 Acidobacteriota bacterium | reverse complement strand
TCGCGTTGCGTTCACAAAAGACCCTGATTGGGTAACTCACTTTCACATGCAACGCCATCGCTTCTATGCGCCATCCTTACAAATCACTGGGCAAATCAACGGCTCGCAAATTCTGCTGAACCCAATTCTGCTGAACCCAATTCTGCTGAACGAAGACGAAGCCCATCACCTCACGCGCATCTTGCGGCTGGGCACGGGCGCGACGGTTTACGCTTTTGACGGCGTCGGGAATGAATATGAATGCCGCGTCGCGCAGGCCGATAAACGCGCCGTCACACTCGACATTCAAAACCAGCTTACTGACGCCGTTGATTCCCCGCTGCAACTCACGCTGGCTCAGGCGTTGGTCAAAGGCGACAAGTTCGATTTGATCGTACAAAAAGCGACCGAGCTTGGCGTCACCCGCATCGTGCCGCTCATCACTGAGAATTCTGATATTCGTAAAGCAGAGGAACGCGCCGAACAAAAGCTCGCGCGCTGGCGGCGCATCGCGCTCGAATCCGTCAAACAATGCGGACGCCGAACGTTGGTTGAAATCACTGACCCGCAAGGCTTCGCGGACTTTTGTGGCAACGATCAAAGCGAGACGCGCTGGATGTTCGCCGAACGTGACGGGAATGAGTTATCTTCTGCGCCGCCGTCGGTCAGTTCGCTGTCAGTGATGGTTGGGCCGGAAGGTGGTTGGAGTAACACGGAATTTGAATTGGCACATGCCCGCCAATTCACCAGGTTGCAATTAGGCCGTCGTATCCTGCGCACTGAAACCGCAGCGATTGTTGCGGTGACACTGGCGCAAGCGAGATATGGCGACTGGCGCTAATCGCGAGTGCGTGGTGTGAAGGCTGGCAGTCCGCATCACATTTTGTTTCAGGAGAAAATATGCAATACCGCACGCTGGATGACATTTATACCGCAATGGAAAACGAGCAAGCTAAATTCGTTAATGACGTAACGGGGTTGACTGACGCTCAGGCGAATTTTCGTCCCGCCGAAAACGCGTGGACGATTGCGGAAATCGCCGAACACCTGGCAATCACCAATAATGGATTTCTGCGCATTACGCATAAGTTGCTGAAAGAAGCCGATGCGGCTGGAGCCAGCGCATTGAATAACTTAGCAGTAAGCAACGTCATACGGTTGCCCGATGGCTCACAGCCTCCGCCCTTTGACGCGCCTGACCGCGTGAAGCCGCAAGGCACACAATCGCTCGGCGAATCACTCGCCAAACTGGCCGAAGCGCTGGCGGGCTTTCAAGAAATCAAAGCGCGTTTATCAGCAACTGATTGCTCTGTGCCTACGTTTCCTCACCCGGCGGTTGGCCCACTCAACGCTTATCAATGGATGGTCGTGCAAGCCGAACACCTTGACCGCCATCGCGGGCAAGCCAACCGCCTCAAGCAGGCTTCAGATTATCCAATTTAGCTGGCGGCCTGATTCAGGCTACCAGTTCCGTGACCATCGTATACAACTTGATCTCGACCGGTTTCGCCACCAAGTCTTTGATCGCAATGCGAAACGCCGCGATGTGCGCCGATTCGCCGTGCTGTTTTAGCCCGTCCAAACTCGTCCAGTTTTCATAAAACATGAACTTGTTCGGCTCATCGTGCGACTGATGAAAGTCATAATTGATGCACGCGGCCTCTTGGCGCGTAGCCGCAACTACTGCGTGCAAGTACGGCATGAATTCAGCCTCTTTGCCGGGTAGTAATTCGAAGTAAGCGAGTACGGTGACTTTTTCTTGTGACATAAATAAATTCCTTAAAGTAGCTTGGATTGAAAATTGAACTTAACGAACATTGACCTCAACGGTGTTCGACATCTTACTATCAGCGGTAAATACAACCGACACGATCCCACGCCCGGTCAGGCTGCGAGGGATGCGCACGTTAGCTTGATCGAGTCCGATGAGTTGTCCTTGGGCGGCGGCGAAAGTGACTTCACTGTTAAGGCCGCCGATCATCACCGTCGCAGGCGCAGTTCGTCCTCGCCAACCGGTGCCATATAAAATCAAAAAGACCTGCTCAGTCTCAGCGCCTAAGTTAATGGGGTTGGCGACCCACCGATTTAGCGTAAGATCAAAAGTGACGATCTCTTCTGTAGCCTGAGCCTGAGTGCCGTCTGCACGAACACGTACCACATTGGCAGCCGCTACGCCTTGTCCATTGGCATTGGCAGTAAAAAGAGCGGGCGTAACAGCAACCACATTGATTTCGCCCACGGCGGACGAACCGAAGGCGTTAAAAAAAGTTACGCTAGCCGTTCCTAACGCCGTCCCCGCAGGTACTTGGTAATTGATTTGGGTGGGCGAAACGAAAAACAACGGAGCCATTCGATCTGTGCCTGTGCTGTCGCGTACGACAACTTTTACTCCGGCCAGCTCAGTGGGTAACGGGTTAGTTGCGCCAGCCATCGTCACCGTTCCAAAAGCATTGCCGAACGCCGCGAGAATAGATTCACGGGCAACCTCTGGCCCACGATAATTTGCGGCTGAAACACTTACCACGGAGCGGGGCAAAATTTTAATGGCATAGGCTCGTGATACCAGCCCGGCAGCATCTTCCACATAAACCAAAGCGCGACCTGGAAACAGCGTCGTCGGCAAGCGAGCCGTTAGCTGTTTTGAAGTTTCTTGCCAACTGGCCGACCCAGCGCTCAAAACGTAACGGTAAGGCTGATAATTGCGGTCGTACTGTTCGAGAATAATTTTATTGCCCGGCTTAGGTAAACGACCGCGAATTTCAAACAATTCGCTCGCATAAAACTTACCGGCTTCACCTGTTGTCGCAAGGCTGACCAGCGCGCCACAGGGGCGAAGGCGCGGAGTGCAATCGGTACATGGTGGTTCGATGCTTCCTGAAACGGCATTCGAGGGGCGACCTTGCGGATTGATCACATAAAGAGAAATGTAGTCAGTGGTTAGCCCCGCCGGTAAAATAATGACGATTTGTGTAGTTGATTCACTGACGAAATTGGCGCGTGGCACGGTGATGCTATTCACCGATTGTAAAAGGCCTTGCTGCTCAATAATGACGCTGTTGCCGCTGGCCCCAAACCGTTCCCCATTGATGGCTAGTTTTTCGCCCGGTTCTAAACGGAAGGTCTGAAACTCGGCCTCAATTACGCCGCAGTTGTTTTCATTTTTAATGAACGGGCAACTGTCACAGCGCAACTCAATTACTTGCGTGTTAGAACTCAGCCCGCGTGCGTCGGTGAGCCAAACGCGCGCCGTCCCAGAACGCACAGCTTCAGGTAACGGGGCGTTGAGGCGCGCGGCAGATTCGGTGAACGACGGGCTGTTGTTTCGTGAGAGGGCAAATCTTTGCGCGCGCTGGTCAACATGAACCACATTGTCACTGGCAGAAAAAGGGTTGCGCGAAAAATCTTCAGTGTGAATATCCAACGTGCTATTCGGATATAAGCGAAAGTCGGTAGTGCCGGTTTGTAAGTCAAGAATACCCGACGGAGCAGGTGGTTTACGTATGACCGGGCAATCAGTAACTCGCGTGAACGGTTGATTCGCCAGTCGTTTTTGCAAAACCTGCCCTGGCAAACTGAGGTTCAATTGCCCGTTCAATGTGCGATAGAACCCGAAATACTCGTCACCAACGCCGTAACCAAAATGAGGCGCGTTATCAATCACTTGCCACCAAAGCGTATATGCCACCGGAAAGGCCCCTGGCCCTTCGAGCGCAGCAATCATCTCATCCATAAAATCAGCCGCCACACATTCGTTATACCGGGCGCGCTCAAAGCCATAGTCCAGCAGCAAGAAATTGTATGACGTAACCTCAGGGCGCTTGGCTCTGACATAAGCCAGCCAAAAGTCTAGGTCACGTTTCAGCCCCGCCTTCAGGTCAAAGGATGGGTCGTCAATTTTTTGATTCACCGTCTGCCAGGCCGAATAGCCGTAATAATCAAACGGCAAGTCAGCCCCGAAAAAATCTATCGCACAGCGGTTTAACAGCGGGTCAGCATTCACCGGATCATTGACCCGCGAACCGCAAGGCTGCCCGGTGGCATAGCTCCACACTCGCGCATATTGCAATCCGCTAAAAACTTTAACTGCGCTGTTCGGATAACGTTGTTGCGCCAGTCTTACGCCTTCGACGCGCGCGCGATGCCATTCGCGCATGGCTTGCCAAGTGGCATCTTTGTTCGCATGGGAGACAATCGCATTTTCGGCTTCCCAGTTAAAAAGAATAAAAGTTTTTCCCGCTAACGCCGGATTGTTTAACAGGTATTCGCCCAGCTTGCGCATATCTTCACGCTCGGCGGCAAACTCTGTGGGGCTGAACCCATCAAGCCAATTGTTGGCAGTCGCGCCCCGTGAATATGTCCACAGGCAATAGGTCTTAAATCGCTCATCGCGGAAGAGTTGGTCATAGGGGGCTGACTGAGCCAAGGTCGCCAAGTCGTTCACGCCCGGCGGAACAATGCCGTAAACATCATAGAAACCCAAATATAGGCCAATGACTTTGGTTCCCAACGAAGCTACGGCATTAGCTCCCCAATTCAAGCGATCTGGCGTGTTGGGCTGCCCCTGAGGATAAGCGCCGTAATCTACATTCCAGTTGATCGTCCCCCAACGCTCGGCTCTCACGTTAGAAGGCGCTGGTACTGTCACAACTTGCGCTGCCACAGGTAACTGGCAAATCAGCCACAACAAACCTAAGGTTTTCAATCGCACAAACTTCTTCATAACTACTCCTAAACGAACTACTCCTAAACGATTAGGGCACAGGTTATGGGCAAGAAAAAACGGGAGAGGGAGTGACTGAAAAGAACTCAACGTCGGCGAAAATACCAATATAAAGGCAAGCCCAGTGCAATCAAAGCCAATCCGACGCGTGATTCGACCGGTTTGGTAATGTAGGTATTGATAATTAGCCACAAAGCGACCGACACAAAGACGAGTGGGATGAGCGGATAGCCGAACGTGCGATATGGCCGATCCGCCTTAGGCATTTTCCACCGCAATACGAACACCGACGAAGTCACGAGGCCATAAAAAATCCACGACGCGAACAGCAAACAATCGGTCAATTGATCGAACGTACCCGACAACGCCAGCACGCACGACCACACGCCTTGCACGAGCAACGCGAACACCGGCACGCGCGTGCCTTCGCTTAAGTTCCCAAACGATTGAAAGAATCTGCCGTCGCGCGCCATCGCAAAAGGTACGCGCGCGTTGGAAAGAATCGAACCATTCAACGCGCCGAAAGCCGACACGACGAAGGCGATTGAAATCAGCTTGCCGCCGAAGCCGCCTAAAAATGTTTGCGCCGCTTTGGCTGCGGTGGGCAGGGCTTCGCGGTATTTGGTCGAGTTCGCCGTCAGCACTTCGTCAAACGGCAAGGCGTAAAAATAGGCGAGGTTCATCAGACAATAGAGCGCCATCACTACGATCATGCCTGCGATCAAGGCGATGGGGATGTTGCGTCCGGGATTTTTCACTTCGCCCGCCGCCATCGGCATGTTGTTCCATCCGTCGTAACCCCACAGCGCCGCCAGCATTGCCGTACCGAACAACGCGAACCCGCTCCATTGCGGGGCGTTGGCGGGCGTATTCAAATGCGTCCACGAAGCCGTGTGCGACGCGAAAAATACGCCGCCGATGACGAACAGGATGCCTGCG
>JANNUY010000871.1:0-1190 GCA_031414155.1 Acidobacteriota bacterium | reverse complement strand
CTTCGCTCACGCCCATCAGCGCGCGCGCCGCGACCAGTTCGTGAAAGTTGGTGACGTGCCCCGTCGCCCACGTCACCGCTGACCAAACGAACAAGCTCAGACAAATTACGTGACGGCGGCTCAAGCGATCAGCCAGATAGCCGCCCACCGGACTCAAAATCGCATAGACCCACTTGAACGAACCCAGCACAAAGCCCCAATTCGCTTTGGTAGCGATGTCGGGGATGTCGCCCATCATCGAAGATTTCATCGCCGCCATCATCTGCCGGTCGAGATAATTCAACAGCGCGACGGGGATGAGCAGGATGACGATAAGCCAAGCCGTGCGCGCGTAAGAAGTCGAAGTAGTTTCATTCATTGATTTTTTTGAGAGTACGGAACAGACGGAAATAACGGAACAAACGGAATTTTTTTTTCCTTTCCGTCTGTTCCGTTATTTCCGTCTGTTCCGTATTCTCTCTTTTGCTTTCAGGAAAAAGCCTAACTCAGGCCAACTCAAGCCCGCGCATCGTGCCCGTACTCGTCGCAAACTTATCTGCTTCGATGCCTAGCCGTTGCAACACGTTCACGAACAGATTCGGCAGCGGATAATTGCGCTCGCGGTCAAACGCCAAATGCTGTCCGTGTTTGAATCCGCCGCCCGCAAACAACGTCGGCAGGTTCGTCGTCACATGCGTATTCGCATCGCCCATGTTCGTGCCGTACAAAATCATCGTACGATCAAGCAGCGTGTCGCCGCCTTCTTTGCGCGCTTTCAAGTCGGTGAAGAGTTTGTCTAGCGCGCGCATCTGCATGCGGTCGGCGATTTCGTGTTGGCGCAATTTTTCAGGCTTCCTGCCGTGATGCGAAATCGCATGATAGCTGTCTGCCATCGTTTCATCGCCAATCGTAATCGCAGGCGAATTCACGCTGTCGAGCATCAAGGCCACCAGCCGTGTCGAATCGGTCTCAAAAGCCAGCGCGGCGAGGTCGTACATCAAACGCACTTTTTCAAAATAATCGCGCGGCGCGGCAGTGTCTGCCGGGCATTGCACGTTGACGACGGGTTTGGGTTTCTGCTCCCACTCGGCGGCTTGGCCTAAACGCTTTTCGAGATCGCGCACGCCGGTCATATATTGATCGAGCCGTTCGCGGTCGCGCGGGCCGATGTTGTTTTGCAAGCGGCGCGTCTGTTCGGCTACGGAATCCAT
>JANNUY010000870.1:0-6872 GCA_031414155.1 Acidobacteriota bacterium | reverse complement strand
CAATTCAAGCGCGCCGAGGTCGCCGCGCCTCCGTCGCCCGCAAAGCCGTTGCCTGCACCGCCCGCGACCGTAGTGAGACGTCCGTCAACGGCGACGCGGCGAATGCGATCATTAAACGTATCGGCGATATACAAATTGCCTTGCGCGTCAAAAGCCAGATTGCTGGGCTGTCCGAGTTGGGCGCTCGCCGCCGCTCCGCCGTCGCCTTGTGTGCCGCTCGTGCCTGTGCCCGCAAAGGTCGTCGTCACTTGTGCCGGGCGCGAATTGACAGTGACCGTCGCGCGTCCGAGGTTGCCTGCGCTATCGCGCGCCGTGACCGTAATCACGTTCGGCCCCGTCACCAGCGGCACGTTCAGCGAAGACCAATTACCCGTACTCACCGTCAGCGTGGCCGTTCCCGCGTTACCGCGATCAGTGGCCCATACAACCGAAGTAACCGTGCCGTTATCCGTCACCGTGCCGCGCAAAACTACCGCGCCAATCGTGTCAGTCGGGCTGTTGCGATTGGGTTCAGTGATCGTGACGACGGGCGATTGCGTATCAACAATCCCCGCCTGATTCACCACCAGCGAACGCCCCGCGACAGTGACTGTCCCTGTGCGAGCATTCACCGAGGTGTTCGCATCCAGCGAATAACTCAGTTGCCCGTTGCCACTGCCGCTGCCAGTCACGCGAATCCAGGCAGCATTGCTCGCCGCCGTCCATGCGCACGAACCGGGTGACGCGACAACGTTGATCGTACCGTTCGTGGTTGCCGCTGACCGTTCGAGCGTCGCCGGAGCGATGTTGTAATCACAGCCCGTATTCGCCAGTTTAACGCGCCACGCGCCGCGTCCATGAGTGAAGGCATACAACCACGTCTCGCCGTTCACAATGTTGAGTTTCAGCGTTTCAGTGATCGCATTGGCAAAGCCCGTGTTCTCAACCGCCCACGTGTTGCCTGTGTCAGTTGAGACGAAAATGCCTACGTCAGTGCCCAGATAAAGCCGCGCCGAATTCGTCGGGTCAACCACCAGCGAGTGCGCCGGTACGTCAGGCAGCGGGCCTAGCTGGTTGCCGTTGATCGGCAACCAGCTCACACCTGCATCCGCGCTGCGATAAACGTGCGCGCCGCCAAAGGTCGAATAAGTCGCATAAGCAATGTTCCGGTTGTTGGGATCGAACGTGACCGACGAAACAAAACCCGCACGCGGCGAAGCAGCCAGCCAGCGCGTCGTGCTGATCGTAGTCAACGCCGCTTTCGAATAGTGAATGATGCCGTCGCTCATCCCCGCCAATACGAAATTGGCATCGGTCGGCGCAATGCCGATTGAACTGACATCGCCTACGCCATCAGTGATGGCACTGGCACGCACCCAACTTGAGGCGGCGTTGGTGGTGCGCCAGAGGAAAGCGCCGCCCGCAAACAAACGGTTGGGGTCGCTCGCGTCCATCGTGTAAGGCGCGATGAACAAGCCGTTGTCGGCCAACCCCAGCCGCGCGGAACTGAAGCTCGCGCCATTGTCGGTACTCTTTGAAATCGAAAGCCCGATGTTCTCGGTGTAAAGCACGTTCGGATTGTTGCGATCAATCGCCACATAGCCGCCGTCGCCGCCAAAAATTTCGCGCCAGCCATTGATGCCGCCCGCATCCGTGCCGCGCAACGTGCCGTTGTCTTGCGTGCCGCCAAAATAGCTTTTTCCGTCGGGATAAACCGCGCCGTTATAGAACTGCGTCACGCCGTAACCGTTGTTCAACGTGCGCCACGTAATCGCCGTATTGCTGGACGCACACGAAGCCTTAGCGCCCGTGGCCGTAGCCGCGCGCGCACTGTCAGTCCGCCACAAACCGCCGTCGTTTCCGACATACAAAGTTTGATTGCTGGTGCCGTTATATTGCGGATGAAAGACCAGCGCGTGTTGATCGGTGTGAATGAATTGCGGCGCGCGATTGTCGAGATAAACGTGCGTAGCCTGTCCCCAATTTGCGCCGCCGTCATCAGAGCGGAACAAGTCAATGCCACCCACCCAAACGCGTTGCGGGTCAGTCGGGTCAACTGCCAAAGCCAAGTCGTACCAAGCCTGCGCGGTGAAATCGTTTACCAGATCGAAACCGCAATCGGTCGCCGAGGCTAAAATCGAAAACGATAGAATCGAAGTGTTCAGCTTGTTGCTGCTCGAATTGCGCACCGTTGGTGCCCACGAACCCGAAGCGCCGCCCGTCGTCGAACGAAAGACCGCGTGCAAAGCGAATTGATAAGAACTGCGATTGGATGGGTCGAACTCAGAAGCAAGCGCATAAACGATGTCCTGATTCGAAGGCGCAATCGCCAGTTGAGTGCGCCCCATCAATGGCTCAGTCAAAACCATTTCCCAGGTGTCACTGCCCGCGCCATTGGTCGTGCGGAAAACCTGTGCCTGCTCAAACGTACCGCACGAAGCAAACACAACGTCGGCATCTATAGAGTTCGCTGGCTTGTCGGTGCGAATCGCCAGATCAAGGCAACCGCCTGTCGCCGGATCGCCCTCGTCGTTGCGCGGTTCATGCACGCGCGTCCAAGTCGTGCCGCCATCAGTCGTGCGCCACACGCCCGTGCGCGTCGCGGCATAAATCCGCTGATTGCTCGACGGACTTACCACGAGGTCATTCACAAAATAAAAGTTGCTGTTATTCGTCGCGTCGAGCCGCGTAAAGGTCGCGCCTGCGTCCGTACTTTTGAAAATGCCCAAGCCGCGCAAATCACCTTGCGTGTCTTGATCGAAAGACGAAACGCCTTCGCCCGATCCGACATACAGCACGTTCGGATTAGTCGGATCGAGCAACAACGAACTCACCGTCAGTTGCGCCAGACGATCACCGATGGGTGTCCAGTTTTGCCCGGCGTCGGTGGTTTTCCAGACGCCGCCGCTGACGCCTGCGGCATACATCACATTCGGGTCTTGCGGATTGATGACCAACGCGCGCGTACGCCCGCCGATGTTGCCGGGGCCAAGCGGTTGCCAAGTGTTTTGCTCGGGTTCGCTGGCGAGGCGTTGTTGTAAAGGAGCACTCTTGCTTTTCTCTCCTGACAAAAATTGATTGAGCGCCGACGAATATAAAGGCATTTCGCGCATCTGCGCTTCGGCGGTGAAGTAACGCTCAAGCGGCAAATCCTGCATCGTGAATTTGCCTGTGCTGTCTATCGGCAAACGCTTGCGACGAAAGAAACGCGCGGCTTCGCTGGGTTTGTCATATAGATCACCACGTTCGTGGTTTGTTAGGTCATCTGCTTCAAATCCGTAAGGCGCGCGCGGCTCACGGGCTTCACGTTCGACTTCAAGGCGCGGCCCCAATGGAGCGGCTTTCCCTTCCTCTGGCAAAGGCTTTGCACCGACGAGTTTGCGCGCCCGTTCGCGTACGCGCTCTTCCTGCCGTTCGCGGCTTTCGTGTATCTGTTGCGCCGTCATTTTGCGCGTTTGCGCTTTTCGGCTTTGGCGCTGCGCGTTGACGCTCACATCGAAACCAAACCAAATGACCACTAGCGCCAACAATGCGCCCAGCGCCGAGAGAACCAGCGCCGAGAGAACCGGCGCCGACAGAAATAGATGAACGGAAGCCATCCGCGTAAAACGAGCAGGCATACGAAGCTCCTTTGAGAGTGACCGTTGAAAGCAAAATGATAAAGAGGTGAGACACATCGAGCCGCGCGGTTGGGGTTGGAAGACAGAAACGCGGGAGTTGTCACAGGTGTCAAGCGGATGCTATTCATCAGGCGGTGATTGTCAATCGCCACCCCAGAAACTATGACTTTACCCACCAATCCAAATTTTGCGTCCGTCTCAGCTTCGCTGCCTGACGGCAAGGCTGCGTTGATCGTCGCCCATCCGGGCCACGAACTGCGCGTCTTCGGCTGGCTGAGTCACGCGCGGCCTCAAGTGTGCGTGTTGACCGATGGCTCAGGCCGTCGCCTCGTGTCGCGGCTCAATGCGACCGCGCGCATTTTGAACTCGGTTGCGGCTTCAACCGGCCCAGTGTTCGGACGCTTCACCGACCAGCGCGTCTATCAAGCGCTACTCGCGCACGATCACGCTTCTTTTATTGCGCTCGCTGACAAACTTGCCGCGTGGCTGGCGCGCGAACGCATCGCATATGTCGTCAGCGATGCGGCAGAAGGTTACAGCTCGACGCACGACGTTTGCCGGATGCTTTGCGCGACCGCTGTCAAAAAGGCTGCCCCCATCGCTGGACGCGAAATCCCGCATTACGATTTTTGGCTGGCGGCCCATCCCGCCACGAATACAACCGATGACGCAATACGGCTAGGGCTGGATGACGCGACGTGGCAGGCCAAGCTAAAGCACGCGCGGGCTTACGAAGCTCTGCACCACGACGTAAACCACGCGCTGGCTGAGTTCGGCACCGAAGCCTTTCGCCGCGAAATGCTGCGGCCTTCGCAACCGTTCGCGGCATCAACGAGCGCGCCTCATTACGAACAATTCGGCGAACAGCAAGTCGCTGCCGGGCATTACCAATTCGTGATTCGTTATCGTGAACACCTGCTGCCGCTGGCAGAGGCTTTGCAGAAACATCAGGAAAGCATCGTTGCATGAATTCATTGCGCATCCTTCTCACCAACAACACGCTGGACGTGCGCGCAGGCTCTGAACTTTATGTGCGCGACCTGGCGCTGGCGTTGCTAAAACGCGGGCATCAGCCCGTCGCTTATAGCCCGCGCCTCGGCGCGGTTGCCGCCGAATTACGCGCTGCAACCGTGCCGGTTATAGACAATCTCGAATCGTTAAGCGTTGCGCCTGACCTTATTCACGGACAGCACCACCTCGAAACGATGACAGCGTTGTTACGTTTTCCCCACACTCCTGCGATTCATTACTGCCACGGCTGGCTGCCGTGGGAAGAAACGCCGCTGCACCACCCGCGCATCCTGCGTTATGTCGCCGTAGACCAACTCTGCCGTGAACGCCTCCTCGCTGAAAATGGCATCGCCCCCGAACGCATCGCGCTCCTGCTCAATTTCGTAGACCTCGCGCGCTTTCAACCGCGCGCGCCCCTGCCGCCCCAACCGCAGCGCGCTTTGTTCTTTAGCAATTATGTGAACCAAGGCCCGCAACTGCGCGCCGTGCGCACGGCTTGCGAGCAAGCTGGTCTGAGCCTCGACTTGATGGGATTGACTGCCGCCGCCGCTTGCGCGCAACCCGAAAACGAATTGGGCCAATACGATTTGGTTTTCGCCAAAGCACGCTCTGCGCTCGAAGCCCTCGCGGTCGGCAACGCCGTGATTGTTTGCGACTCAACCGGCTTGGCCGGCATGGTTACGATGGCCGAACTCGACCGCTGGCGACCGTTGAATTTCGGCATTCGCACGATCACCCAACGGCTCACACCTGCCAACGTGTTGCAGGAAATCAAGCGCTACGACGCTGCCGATGCACAGCGCGTCTCTGCCGTCATTCGCGCAACGGCGGCATTGGACGCCACCGTCGAAAGCCTGCTGGCGCTCTATCGTGAAGTCATCGCCGAATACGCCGCGAACACTGCGCCAACCGGTGAAGCAGCGGCCCGCGCCGAAGCCAGATATTTGCATTCCCTCAGTTCGCGCGTCGGCGAGTATGGCAAGCTCGCCCAGACTGCCCACGAAACCCACAGCGAACTCTTACACGCGCGTGACGAATTTGCTCACGCGCAAACCGCTACGGCGCAATTGCAAGCACAAATCCAACAACTTCAAGACAAGCGCGACCAAACCACCGACGCGCGCGACCAAAGCCAGTCACACTAGCAGGCTTGGCACAACTCGCGCACCGAACAGCTCGTCAAATTACCTCACCGTATTAAACTTCTTTAGCGCCATCTCTTCGGCCTTGCGCTCGTCGAATTGAGACGAAACCTCCGCGCACGCTGTCGTTAAATCGGAGTTCCCGCTTTCACGCATCCAGACAAACCTTTCCCCTAAAACTCAAAACCTTGTCAGCCCTCCACACGAACGACTACACTGGCTTTGCAATTCAGTTCACAATTTTTTCCAACAAAAGGAGCGATCAAAAGATGCAACTGGGTATGGTTGGTCTGGGCAAAATGGGCAGCAATATGGTGCGCCGTCTGCTGCGTGGTGGACACGAATGTTTCGTGTTCGATATGAGTGTCGAAGCGGTCAAAAAACTCGAAGCCGAAGGCGCACAAGGCGCGGCTTCGCTCGAAGACCTCGTCAGCAAAATGGCGAAACCGTGTGCGATTTGGGTCATGGTTCCGTCGGGTGATCCGACCGAAAAAACGATTGAGGCGCTGGCAAAATTTATGGGCAGCGGCGACATTGTGATTGACGGCGGCAATTCCTATTTCAAAGACGATGTGCGCCGCGCCAAAACGCTCGCCGAAAAAGGCGTGCATTACCTTGACGTAGGAACGAGCGGCGGCGTCTGGGGACTCGAACGCGGCTATTGCATGATGATCGGCGGCGAAGCGGCCAGCGCCCAACATCTCGATCCGATCTTCAAAACGCTCGCCCCTGGACAAGGCAATATCGCCCTCACCGAAGAACGCGCCGGTCAGGAAAATTCCGCCGAGCAAGGTTATCTCTATTGCGGCAAAGCGGGCGCAGGCCATTTCGTGAAAATGGTGCATAACGGCATTGAATACGGCTTGATGCAGGCTTATGCCGAAGGCTTCGACATCTTCGCCAACGCCAGCAAGAAAGAACTGCCCGAAGATTATCGCTACGATTTTAACGTCGCAGACATCGCCGAAGTCTGGCGGCGCGGCAGTGTCGTGAGTTCGTGGCTGTTAGATTTAACGTCACAGGCGCTGGCCGAAAATCCCTCGCTCTCGAATTTCACCGGCTTCGTGCAAGATTCCGGCGAAGGCCGCTGGACAATCCAAACGGCCATCGAAGAAGCCGT
>JANNUY010000869.1:0-1707 GCA_031414155.1 Acidobacteriota bacterium | reverse complement strand
AAGCGGGTTCTGACGCAGCGGCGAAAGGCATGCGCGCAGGCGTGACCGTGACCAAACTCGCTGGCGAACCGATTGAGAAGGTGTTGGAAAAATTGCAGGAAGAAGTTGGCGTGAGTTCGACGCCGGTGGCGCGCGACCTGCAAAGTTTGGAGCGGCTGTTTTATGGGCAGCGCGATTCGTCGCTGATTCTGACGGTGACGGATGAGAACGGAGCCGAATTGAATTACGGCCTGACGCGCCGTTATGTCGAGTTTCAGCGCCGCGTGACACAACGCCTGTTGCCTTACAACATTGGTTATATCGAAGTCAGCGGCTTCGGCCCTGAGATCGAAAAAGACTTTGAACAGGCGTTGATGAAGCTGCGTGATACGCGCGGCATGATTTTGGATTTGCGCAACAACGGCGGCGGATTCGTCAGCACGGTGACGCAATTGGCGAGCTATTTTTTCCCTGAAGAAACCGATTTAGGTGAGTTCGTCACGCGGCAGGGAAGGGCTACGCATCGCAAGACGTTGCGCGTCAAAGAAATTTATCGCGCGCCGTTGATGGTGTTGGTCAGCAGCCGTTCGGCCAGTGGCGCAGAAATCTTTGCGGCGGCGGTGCAAGAGCGAAAGCGCGGTTACGTGATCGGCACGAATCCGGCGACCTGCGGCTGCCTGTTGGGCGTGAGCCGCACATTGCGGTTAGATGATGGCGGCAAGCTCAACGTGAGCGACACAGACTTTCGCACGGCGAACGGACGCCGCATCGAAGGCTTCGGCGTGCAACCTGATGAACGCGTGCCGCTCGTTATCAACGACTTGCTGGTCGGACGCGACGCGCCGCTCGAAAGCGCTGTCGCTTCCCTTAACGCGCGGTTCCTGTTCGGCAATCAAACGCCTCCACAATTCAAATTGACCGTTCCTGCCTTTGAGTTTCCGACCGCACGTCCCTTGCCAGCCACTCCGAACAGTAACTAAACTGCGCGCCGTATCAAGAAGCAGTCCCCACTGCTCGGTCAGTTGTCCCGTGGGAGAAGTAAACAAAATGAAACAATGCCTCACTACGATGATGTTGCTCGTCGTTTGCGCGCTCACCGCGCAGGCGCAATGGTCAATCGTCTTTCAAGATCGCTCGAAACGCGACCTCAACGCGGTCTATTTTCTCGATCAAAATCGCGGCTGGATCATCGGCAATCGTGGCATCGTCCATACGACACAAAATGGTGGCACGGAATGGAAGCCGCTCAATTCGCGCGTCAGCACCAATCTCAACGACGTATTCTTCCGCAATCGCAACGAAGGCTGGCTGATTGATGATGCCGCTACGATTATGAAAACGACCGATGCGGGCGAGAATTGGGATTTTGTATTTCAGATTGATACGCCTGCGAATACGGCAAAAGATGACGCGCCGAAACTTTACAGCCTCGCTTTTCCTTCACAGAAAAAAGGCTGGGTTGTAGGTACGCAAGGGCGCATCCTGCATACAGACGATGGCGGACGCAGTTGGGTGAGCCAGGAAAGCGGCACGAAAGCCGAGCTCGTCCACGTCAAATTTGTCAATGAACAACGCGGCTGGGCCGTGGGCGAAGAAGGCCTCATTCTTTTCACTGACGACGGCGGACGCACGTGGGAAAAGCAGGCCAGCGGCACTGACAAATATCTTTATCACATCGAAACAAATGGCAGAGATTACGCATGGATCGTCGGCGACGACGGATTCATG
>JANNUY010000868.1:0-3834 GCA_031414155.1 Acidobacteriota bacterium | reverse complement strand
TACGTTGCGCATGATTGGCTGTGCGACCCTACGGGTTTTGCGTTCGTAGCCAATCAAGGCAAGCGGCAAGTGGGTGTGATGGGCGATGAAATCAAATTCTCGAAGGGCCAGCAATTGCGCATCGCCGCGCCCGTGGCTGGCGTCATCAGGCTGTTTCGCAATGGCAAGCTTCTGCAAACCATCAACGCGGCTGATTACTCATACTCATTGACCGAAGCGGGAACCTATCGTGCCGAAGTGTGGCTGTCACTTGATGGCGAGTTGCGTCCGTGGATTTATGCGAATCCGATTCGCGTGCTCTAAAGCGTCACGCGATGATCTTGTGGGCGACGACGCCTGCTACGTCGGTCAGCCTGAAGTTGCGTCCGCTGTATTGATAAGTCAGCCGCTCGTGATCCAATCACAACAAGTGCAACACCGTCGCGTGAAAGTCGTGAATGTGCATACGATCTTCGACTGCGTGATAACCAATATCGTCCGTCGCGCCATAAACAAAGCCCGGTTTCACGCCGCCGCCCGCCATCCAAATCGTATAGCCATAAGGATTATGATCGCGTCCGTCACCGCTTTCGCTGACCGGCGTACGACCAAACTCGCCTGCCCAAATCACCAGCGTATCTTTCAACAAATCGCGCGACTTCAAATCACGAATCAATCCAGCAATCGGTAGATCAACTTCGCGCGCGTTTTTGTTGTGCAGGTTATAAAGCTCAGAGTGCTGATCCCACTTGTAACTGTGCGTGCATTGAATGTAACGCACGCCGCGTTCGGCCAGCCGTCGCGCGAGCAAACATTGCCAGCCGAAATCCGCCGTGAGTGGATTATCCATGCCGTAAAGTTTTTTGGTCGCTTCGGTTTCTTTGTCTACCTGAAAGGCTTCGGGCGCTTCTGATTGCATGCGAAAGGCGAGTTCAAAGGCTTGAATGCGGGCTTCGAGTTGCGTGTCTTCTTTGCGCAATTCCTGATGGCGACGATTGATGTTTTGCAACATCTCTAACTCGAAACGCTGCGCGTCGCCTTGCAGGTGTTTGCCGACGAGATAATCAATCGGTTGGTCTTTGATGTCTTCGACTTTCAGGCCGGAATTGCCAATCGCCGTACCCTGATAAGCGCCGGGCAAAAACGCCGAAGCCCAATTTTTCGCGCCGCCGTGCGAGAGCGAAGGCTTGATCGTGATAAACCCCGGCAGGTTTTGATTCTCAGTTCCTAAGCCATAAAGCGACCACGAACCCATGCTCGGACGCACGAAAGTCGAACTGCCCGTGAAGGTTTGCAATAACGCTGCGCCGTGGTCTACGCCCTCACCGACCATTGAGCGGATGATGCAAAGCTCGTCCACTACGTCGCGCACGTTCGGCCAGAGGTCGCTCACCGGAATGCCGCTCTTGCCGCCCGGTTTGAAATCCCACAGCGGACGCATCAACGGCCCCATCTTGCCATCGGCAAACGCCAGCGGTCGCTTGATCGGCAACGGCTTGCCGTGATCGCGGATGAGCCGCGGCTTTGGATCAAACGAATCAATGCTCGAAGGCCCGCCGTGCATAAATAGAAAAATCACGCGCTTCGCTTTCGGCGCGAAATGCGGCGCTTTAGGCGCAAGCGGATTCTCTGATTGCGGAATGCCGTAAGCCAGCGTCTCTTCGCCGCATAATCCGGCCAATGCCAGTGAGCCAAAACCGAGTCCGGCGGCACGCAACCAGGCGCGACGTGATTGCGGTTTTTCTACGTGGCGATAAAGCGATTGAATGTGTTTCAAGTCCATAATGTCTTTTTCCTCAAACTCCAAATTGCCGCAAGTGATGATCGCAATGCAAATAACCCCAGCGCATCCATTCGGCGTCGGTCATTTCGCCGAACATCGGATGTGGCACGAACTGAAAATCACGTTGCGCAGCCACAAACCGCCGCAAAAATTCTTCGCACCCGGCTTTGTCTCGTGCAAATTCAACGGGCTTCGTGCCACCTCTTTCCTGATCGGCTTCAGCACCGGTTTTGATGCCGTGCGGCCATTGCATCGGCGCTTGCAACGCCAGCCATTTCATAATGTTTCTTGAGAACCAATTGTCGCGCCGCGCCGCCTTGCGTTCACCCATCACCATACGAAAGGCATCGCTCAAATGACAAACCATTTGATGCGCATTCATCTTGCCCCATTGCCGTTGCGCATCAACACCTACTTTTAGCAGCCGCGTCTGAATCTCAGCCACGTCTTGCGGGTTAGCGAATGTTTTCATCGTCGTATCTCTTTTTTTCGGCATTACCGGATTTGCTGTGGGTACGCACGCGCCCTCGCGTGCTTGCTTGGGTAGTTTTTGACCGATGCTGAAAAGAAACCTTCACAGCAGCAATTCCTTGAACCCCAAGCTAGCACGCGAGGGCGCGTGCGTACCCACAACCCTGATAGTGCTCGTTTTCAACATACCGAATTGCGCCGGTTTCGTGAAGCCATTATCGCTTGCGCGGCAACCGCACCACGAACTCTGTGAATTCGCCCGGTTCGGTTTCCACTTCCAGTTGCCCGCGATGTTGCTGCACGACAATGTCGTGGCTGATGGACAAGCCCAAGCCGGTTCCCTGCCCCGTAGGTTTCGTCGTGAAAAATGGATTGAAAATCTTCTCGCGCACTTCCGGCGGAATGCCCATCCCGTTGTCGCGGATGCGTACTTCCACCGCATCACCGAGATTCACCGAACTCACGCGCAGTTTCGGCACAAAGCCTGCGCCATTCTTTTTCGTTTTCACATTCACCGCGTAACAGGCGTTGTTCAGCAAATTCAAAAACACGCGGCTCAGGTCTTGCGGGATGGCTTCGACTGTTCCGGCATCGCTCGCAAGATGGCGTTCGATGGTCACGTTGAAGGACGAATCCTGCGCGCGCAGGCCGTGATAGGTCAGGTTCACGTATTCGTCCAGCATCGCGTTGATGTCGGTTGCTTGGCGTTCGCCCGCCTGTCCGCGCGAATGCAGCAGCATGCTGCGCACGATGCCGTCGGCGCGTTTGCCGTGTTCGTTGATCTTTTTGGCGTTGCCGGACAGATCGTCGAGCAACGCTTCGATGTTCTCGAAATCCTTCGCAGGAATCGCGGCTTTGTGCTTTTCAATGTCTTCGCGCAGTTCGTCCATCAGTTCCACCGACAGGTCAGCGAAGTTGTTGACGAAGTTCAGCGGGTTCTTGATCTCGTGCGCGATGCCTGCGGTCAAGGCTCCGAGCGAAGCCAGTTTTTCCTGCACCAGCAATTGTTCCTGCGTCGCCTTCAGGCGCTGATATGCCTCGTTCTCGGCTTGCAGCGATTTCGCTTGCGCAGCAGCAGCATCGGCACGCAACTCGGCTTCGCGCAGCGCGGCTTTCGCTTGTTCGCGCGCTTCGACGCGGCGGCGCAGCAGGCGCGAAGCCGCATAAATCAACGCCGCCAGCAGCAGCGCGTAAAAACCGTAAGCCCACCACGTGCGATACCACGGCGGCAGGATCGTGAAGCTGAAGGCTCCTTCTTCGCTGAGACGGCCATCGCTGGTGCGTGCCTGCACGCGCAGCCGGTACGCGCCGGGGCCGAGGTTGTTGTAGTTGGCTTCGGTTTGCCTGCCCCAGCCCGACCAGTCTTTGTCGGCTCCTTCCAGACGGTATTGATATGCGGTTCCCGCTTCGTCGCCGTAACTCGGCGCGGCGAATTCAAAGTGCAGCGAGTTGCGGGCGAAGGGCAGACGGAGCGGCGCAGCGAGTGTTGTCCCGCCGAAAACGATGGCATCCGCCCCTGCGCTGACGCGACGCACCAGCACGGAGAACGGCAGGGCGGCAGCGGGTTTCATCCGCTGGTCAAAACGAACAAGACCGTTATC
>JANNUY010000867.1:0-10428 GCA_031414155.1 Acidobacteriota bacterium | reverse complement strand
GCTTCACCAGCTTGGGGCACGGGTTGCGCCGCGTCTTGATAAACCAATTGTTCGGGGCCGCCGGGTTCGTTGACGACAATCGCTTTCATGGGTTTTCTCCCTATTTAGGTTCTGCGGGAAAATTGAGTGGGTACGCACGCGCCCTCGCGTGCCAGCATGGATTTGTTTATGAACAGTGCTGAAAGGAAACCTTCACAGCATAGCCGCATTTACTGCCGAGGCAGCACGCGAGGGCGCGTGCGTACCCACACATCTCCTTTTTATGAATGAAACTTCAGCAACTCGCCTTTCATATCCAGATTGCGAATCAGGCGATGCAGGTGATTGGGGTGTACGTCAAGCAACCGCGCGGCTTCGGTGTAATTGCCTTTGGCGGTTTCGACGGCGCGGATGATGAGTTGTTTTTTGGCAACGTTAATCAGGTCGTAAAAATTGCCGAGTTCCAGTTTACCCAACATCTTTCCACTCGCAGGGTCATTCGTCGGCTGATTGATCGCCAGTGCCACAGGTTTGGCCGAGATCAGATTTTCGGGCAGGTCTTCGACGCCGATCATCTCGCTCGAACCCAGCACGACGGCGCGTTCGATGGTGTTCTCGAATTCGCGCACGTTGCCCGGCCAGTCGTAATTCAACAGACAGTTCAGCGCATCAGGCGTAATGCCGCGAATCGTGCGTTTGCAGCGTTGGGCGTATTTCGCGGTGAAATGATTCGCCAGCAACTTAATGTCTTCGCGGCGTTCGCGCAGCGGCGGCAACTTGATCGTGATGACGTTGAGCCGATAGAAAAGGTCTTCGCGGAAGCGTCCTTCTTTGATGGCGTCTTCGAGCGCGCGATTGGTGGCGGCGACGACACGAATGTCTACCTTGATCGGTTTCGTACCGCCTACGCGCTCGAACTCGCGCTCTTGCAAGACGCGCAACAGCTTGGCTTGCAAGTTCACTGCCATCTCGCCGATTTCGTCGAGGAAGAGCGTGCCGCCTTGCGCGACTTCGATCTTGCCTTTCTTTTGTGTATTCGCGCCCGTGAACGCGCCTTTCTCGTAACCGAACAATTCGCTTTCGAGCAACGACTCGGTCAACGCTGCGCAATTGATCGCGACGAAAGTTTTGTCGGCGCGCGGGCTGTGATTGTGCAAGGCGCGCGCCGCGAGTTCTTTGCCCGTACCGCTTTCGCCGCGAATCAACACCGTCGCATCAGTCGGCGCAGCCTTGCTGATAAACGCATAAGTCTCGCGCATCTTGGGCGCTTGCCCGACCATATCGTGGCTGCCTGAGATTTCAGCTTTGAGGCGCTGGTTTTCACTTTCGAGTTGGGTGAAGCGACGCAAGTTTTCGAGCGCGCTCGCGGTCATGCTGGCGACGGCGCGCAACAATTCGAGATGGTCTTGATCGAACTTGCGTCCGGGCGTGACGGCGTCGAGATAAATTACGCCGAGGGTTTTGTCGCCTACGGTCAACGGCGCGCACAGCAACGCGCGAATCTGCGCGAGCAAGGCGCTTTCGGCAGTCTTGAGCTTTTGGTCTACGGCAATGTCATTGCTCAAGAGCGCGGCTTTCTCTTTCAGCACTTGCCGAATCACAGTGCGGCTGAGTTGCAGCGAGGCGTTCGCATCCGCCTTGCGCATCCAGCCTTGCACGGCGGCCTCTGCACTTTCGTCAGCAGCATCCTCTATCAAAACAATCGCGCCGCGTTCGGCGGGGATGACTGCGCCCAACGATTGCAGCACATGTTGTTGCAAGGCTTCAGATTGGCGATGGGCGTAAAGCGTCGCGCTGAGTTTCAACAGCGCATTGAGTTCTTCGGCTTCGCGCGAAGAGAGATAGGGTTTCGATTTGGCGAGTTCGGCGATGGCGTCTTCGGCCTCGGTTGAAGCGCGCCGCAACAGCACGGTGTTTTTCGTATCGAGTAGCGTGTCGTTGAACTGTACGTTGGTCGCGCTGTCACCGTCGGCTTCGTCCAGATAAAGCAAGACGGAATCGCCCAGCCGCACCCGGTCGCCGGTCTTGAGCTTGTGTTCTTTGATAGGCAGTCCGTTGACGTAAGTGGCGTTGCGGCTGCCGAGGTCGTGCAGACTGTGAACGTCGTGGCCTTCGCGGTGTACGGCGCAATGATGGCGCGAGACAGAAATGTCAGCGATGCAAATCTGATTGTCGAGTTCGCGCCCCAGCGAGACGGGCAGCTTGAGCAAATTAAAGGTGACACCTTCGAGCGGGCCGGCGATGACTAACAGTTTGGCGGACATGGGACTCCTAACTTCAAGGGAGACAAACCGTTCAGTTAGTAACACAAACAGAATCGGTAGTGTTCGGTCGTGGGTTTAAGCGCGCGTTCAGTGTCGCGCAAACCGTTCAGTCTTTCAACGACAGGCTTTATCGCTAGTCTTTTCAACAACTTGAAAGATTTTTCGCCAGCCTTGTCAACTCGTGGCACGCGCCTTGAAGTATAGCTTCCCGTAAGCGGAACGGTGAGGGCAGCGAAAACAGAAGGCGTTAAAGCTGGTGGAAAGACCGCAGGGGAGTGACGCCAACTGCAACTCGCAACCCAAACCGTTCCGCAAACAAATGCAGTTAAAACTTTCACGACAGGTGAGTGCGATGAAGGGTTCGGTGCAAAGGGCGTTTTGCTGGTGGAAACCGCAGGGGAGTGACGCTTTCTGAATCCGCGTCTTCACCGCATTCGCTTTCGTGATAAGTGGTCTAGCTTTGCTGAGATAAATTTACTGACTGACTAACAAAGATTTTTGACGAGCAGGAGACGAGTTTGATTCCCCACAAGCCTCAGCCGGAACGGACGGGGGCAGGGTCGTGATAAGCCCTGCCCCGCTCATCCTGACCAGCGGGGGCATTGAGTTTAAGGCCGCACGCGGATACGCAGTGCGCCAGCGAGTTTCTTCGATCCCATTGGTGTGTGCTGAAAGGCACGGTGTTTCTCCTTCCCTATACCCCATTGGCTCCACTTGGCAGGTCACGCGACCTGCCATTTTTTTCTGTGGGGACGCACGCGCCCTCGCGTGCGTGCGTGGGTAGTTTCTAACCGGTGCTGAAGAGGAAACCTTCACAGCATCAATGCCTTGAAAAGCCAAGCCTGCACGCGAGGGCGCGTGCGTACCCACTTATTCAGCATTCACCGCCGCAATCAACGCCTTGATGTAACCAAACGAATAGGCAAATGCATGCAAGCCGCCCGCGTCGCCTTCGATTTTCGGCACATGATCGGGCATCAGCATGCCGTCGTAACCAATCTCTTTATACGTGCGCATGGCTTTGAGCATGTCTACGTCGCCGTCATCAATGAAGGTCTCGTGAAAATCAAGAAAGCCGCCGCGAATGTTGCGGAAGTGTACGTTGAAGATTTTCTTGCGTGAGCCAAAGTAACGAATCACATCGTAAATTTCCTGTCCCGGCTTGGCTAACATTTCAGACACAGTGCCCTGACAAAAATTCAACCCGTGATTCGGGCTGTTCACGATGGCAAGAAATTTCTTCAACCCGTCTACGCTGCCCAACACCGTATGCACGCCGCGATAGCCTTTGTCTTTCGGCATGCCAGGGTCGTGCGGATGACAGGCCAATTTCATTTTGTATTCATCCGCCACCGGCATTACGCGCTTTACGAAATAAGTGATGCGTTCCCAATAGGCATCTTCATTGACCGGCCCGGCTTCGGTGAGCGCGGGTTCCTGCTTGGCTTTGGCGTAACTGAACGCGCGGCTTTTTGAGCCACCGCGCCCGTCAACGGCTTCAGTACTAACGACGCCGAGAATGCTCATGTTGTATTTGAGCATCGGAATGCCTGCGCGCGCGGCATTGCGAATCATCTGGCAGATGTCGTCAATGTCGCGGTCACGGTCAGGACTCTTGCCCAACATAATCGCAGGATTTTCGTGCCGCGTGATGTAAGCCGAACTCAACGGCAACGGTACGCAATCGAGCTTCACGCCGAACGATTCGACACGCTCGCGCAATTTGGTCAGCCCGGCGATTGACCACGCTTCATCCATCTTGGCCGAAGGCAGCGCGCTGCAAATGTTGTTGACACCCAAGCCAGCAAACAGCTTCAAGGCTTCATTAGTCGAGAGGTGTTGATGTCCGACCTTAAGATTAGCTTTCGTTTTAGCCTTTTGCGCAGGTTCGGCATTAATGCGCGCGGTGACGTGCGATTCGATGATTGCGCTCGCGGGTAAGCTCAAACCGGCGAGGCGGACAAAATTTCTGCGGTACATAGTTTCTCCTTGTGTTAAATCAAATCCCACTGCTTGCGCGCCTGACGACTCAGCAGCTTTGAAGCCTCCGCATCATTCACGAAATCCTCTTTCGCCGCGTCCCACGTGAGCTTGCGTCCGATCTTATAAGCAATGTTGCCCAGATGCGGCACGGTCGTCGAACGATGGCCGATTTCGACTTCGGCATTCGGCGCTTTGCGCGAGCGTATGCACTCGATGAAGTTTGCCGTGTGCAACGCCGTCGCGTCTTCGCCTTGCACGCGCCGCGCTTGCATGCGGTAAGCGTCAATCGGCTTGCTGCGTTCTTTGCGCGTCACCGCGTTGCGTACTGGTTGCGGATAAATCTCGAAGCCGATGCGGTCGCAAAACAGCGCGCCATTCGTGCCGTAATAGGCTTCGCCGTGTGGACGGTCGTCTTTGTCGCGCATGCCGTAATACTCAAAGCCCGGCGCGCGTCCGCCCATCCCGTGTGCGTTCAGGTTGCAGGCTTCATAACTCAAAATGAAGTTGTCGTATTGGTAAGTCGCCTGCAAAACATCGGGCATTTCACCGTTGTCTTTAAGTGTGAAGCGCGCGCCGGTGGCTGATACGGTTTTCGGCGCAGTCACATGCATGATCTGTTGCACGGTGTCGAAACGATGGGTGCCGAAATCGGTAATCGTACCGCCCGCGTAATCCCAAAACCAGCGAAACGTACTCAAAAAACGGCTGCGATTAAACGGCACTTTCGGCGCGGGGCCGAGATACATATCCCAATCGAGGCCTTCGGGCACGGGCGCATCGGCGACGTTGCCAATGCCGTTGGGCGTCATGTTGCTGAAATTCCACACGCGCACGAAACGCACTTCGCCGAGTTCGCCTGATTGAATGATGCGCTCGACTTCGCGGTAATGCGGCGCTGAACGTTGCTGCATGCCGCTTTGCACTACGCGGTTATATTTGCGCGCGGCCTCAACCATCTGGCGGCCTTGCTTGATCGTGAGCGCCAGCGGTTTTTCAACGTAAACATCCTTGCCTGCCCGGCACGCCAGCACCGTAATCGCCGCGTGCCAATGATCGGGCGTAGCGATATGCACAGCGTCTACGTCTTTGCTTTCGAGTACCTTGCGAAAGTCGCCCGTGGTCATCGCCGCCGGATTCAACACGGCTTTGGCCTGCCCCGCGTTCGGCGCATACACATCGCAAGTTGCGACGTATTCCGCGCCCGGCACTTTCGCCATATGCGAAGCGACTTCAGAACCGCGTCCGCCGCAGCCAATCAGCGCGAGCCGCACGCGATCATTCGCACCGAGAATCCGTTGGTAAGAAGCCGCTGTCGTCGTAAGCGCAACAGCAGATTGATGAATGAATTCGCGTCGTTTCATAAACGTCCTTTCTTTCAGCACAAGTAAAATGAGCGACTGCGGAATGATTCCACAGTCGCTCACCGTAAAGGTCTTAAATCGTTGCCGACTTAAAACTCGATCTTCAACGCGCCTTGCAAGCTGCGGTTATCGGTCAACGTCGAGCGGATTTGGCCGACGTTGGGGTTGCCGATGTTCGCGTTGGGGAAACCGAAAAACGGCGTATTGAACAAGTTGAACGCTTCGAAGCGGAACTTGAATACGACCTTTTCGGTCAGGTTGAACGATTTCGACAGCGAACCGTCTACGTTGAAATGCCCGGGGGAATACAACGTACCGCGCGAACTGTTGCCATAGGTGTTCGCCGCGGGTGCGACGAAAGCGGCGGGGTCGAACCACAGGTCAGTCGTCGGATTGTCGAGCTTGCCGTTCGCAATGCGATTGGGCCAGCTTGGCGCTCCGTTGTTAACGCCGTTTTGCAGAAAGACCGTGAACGGGCGTCCGGTGGTCGCCGTCACGATGCCCGTGGATTGCCAGCCGCCCAGCACATAAGCCAACGGGCCGCCCGTCAACCATTTCTTCCCTTTGCCGAAAGGCGATTCATAGACCGCGCTGAATACGGCGCGATGTTTCACGTCGTAACCTGACGGGCCGCGTCCGGCCTTGATGTTCGTATAAGTTTGCGGATTGCCGACTGAACCGCCGCCACTCGCGGGCGACGAGCCGTAATCCAACGACTTGCCGAACGTATAGCTCATCAGGAAGTTAGAACCGCCGCTGAAACGTTTGTTGGCCTTGACCAACAAGCCGTTATAGCTCGACGAGTTGCGATATTGCGCAATGTTGATCGAAGGAATATTCGACAGCGGTTGAATCAAACGACGCGAGGCTTGCGTGCCCGCGCCGGGCAGGATTTCGTTGATGTTGTAAAACACCGGAATGTGAATGCCGCGGCTGCCCGCGTATCCAACTTCCAGCACGACGGTGTTGGTCAGCGCGCGCTCGACGTTCAGGCCATACGATTGGGCGTAAGGCGTGAGGTTCGAGAACTCGTGACCGATGATCGTCGGCGTAGGCGTCACGGCATTCAACGCCGCCGTCGTCGTCGGTTTGAATTGCACCGGCGTCGGGAACGGACGACCAATGTTGATCGCGTAATTCGCCGGTGTCACTTCGTTAGCAAAGGTTTGTGAAACCGACAGCGGAATGTTTTGTCCGAGCAAATTGCCCGCCGCATACGGTTCAGGGAAATAACTGATGCCGTAACCACCGCGCAAGACGGTCTTGGCGTTGCCGAAAATGTCATAGGCAAAGCCGAGGCGCGGCGCGAAGTTTTTATAGTTCGTCTGCTTGCCCGCCGAACGCGAATAGCCCTCCTGTCCCGCATAAATCAACCGCAAGGCTTGCGGATCGAAATTCACGATGAGGTCACGATTCTCTACGTCAGGCGTATAGATTTCATAACGCAAGCCCGCGTTCACCGTCAGGCGGCTCGTGACCTTGATATCGTCTTGAACAAAGCCCGCGAACTCTTTGTTCGTCAGGTAATAGTTTTCGTTCAGGAAGCCACGCGAACCGCTGATGACGTGACCCAGCAACAACGTCGCCAAGCCCGTGCCCGTGCCCGTGACCGAAGTGCCCGCCGCCGTGGGCAAGCGCGTATATTCGTTGCCAAAAGTCAGCGCGCCGCGCGTGTTCGATTGAGTGAACGGCGACGGTTTGCGGATGACCATGTGATAGCCGAATTTCAGCGTCTGTTTATTCATCGTGTAAAACAGATTGCTGGTGAATTGATAATGCGTTTGTTTGGGATTGACCGGCAGGAAGTTCGGGCCGCCGCTCAAGCCGGTCAGTTCATTGACGGTGATGTTGGGCAAGCCCGTCGTGAATTCTGAAATGTTGATGCCCAGAATGCCCAACGAAGTCGAAGCATTCTTGCCGAAATCAGATTGCACCGTGCGCGGATTGGTGCGCGCAAAGCCCGCCCGCAATTCGAGCAAGAGTGAAGGCGAAAACGTATGCGTGTGGTTCAGCGCCAAGCCCTGAGTGCGCAACGTCGTGTTCTGAATGCCCGCGACAAACGGGCCAAGCTCGAATTTGCTCGCCGCGAAATCAGGCGTGGGCAAACAGCATTGCGCTTGTCCTTGCGGCGCGTCGAGGCGGAAGTCTTCAAAGCTGTAACGCGCAAAAAATTTGTCGGTGTCGTTGAACGAATGGTCGAAACGAAACGTCATGGCATTGCTGCCTACGTCGCGGTTGACGACCGAGGTGTAATTGTTTTGCAAGCTGCTGTTTTGCGGCAGCGGATAAATGCTGGCGACGTTCAGACCTACCTGATTGATGCGCGCCGCCGGGATGATGTTATTGGTGAAAGCCGAACGCAGCAGTTGCGGATTGGCCGCTGTCACCGTGCTGCCCGCGACATAATTCGGATTCACCCGCGTTGTCAGCGGATCGAACATCATGCCGATGCGGGCTTGCACGGTTTGCCCCGCGAGGTTCGTCACATTAAGCGGAGCCGTGAACGCGCCGCCGCACGCTGCGGCTGCGCCGGCCGCGTTGGTGCAAAGATTCGCGCCCAGAAATTCGCTGAAATCGCCGGTACGCGCTCTGGCCGTCGGCACTGAGTTCACAAACGTAGTGCCGCGAATTTCGCGCGTCCCCGCATAATCAACAAAGAAAAACGTCTTGTTCTTGCCGTCGTAAACTTTCGGAACCCACACCGGGCCGCTGGCATATCCGCCAAACTGATTGCGGCGGAAAGGCGGCTTTTTGGTCGGACGCGGATTGACGAACTGATGTTGAAACGCATCGAGCTTTTCGTTGCGCAAGAACTCGAAAATGCCGCCGTGAAAGTCGTTCGAGCCTGATTTGGTCGAGACCGAAACGACACCTGCGCCGCGTCCGTATTCCGCCGAGAACGTGCCGGTCAACGCTTTGAATTCGCGCACCGACTCAACCGTCGGTTGAATGATAACCGTGTTAAACGTGTATTCGTTGTTATCAATGCCGTCTACCAACCAGCCGTTCGAGTTGGCGTGATGTCCGAGCGCGTTGAAATTTGACGAAGCGCGCGGGTTGAACGTCGAAGCGCCTGACAGGTTTTCGCCCTGTTGGCCCGGCGTCACGCCCGGCACGAGGTAAACCAGTTGCGCGAAATTGCGTCCGTTGAGCGGCAACTCGCGGACAGAACGCTCTTCGATCACCTGACCGAGTTCCGACGATTCGGTATTGACCAGCGCCAGCGAAGCGGTGACTTCGGCGACTTCGGTGAGTTGGCCGATTTCGAGGTTGAAATCGGTGCGCGCCTTTTGGTCAATCTGAACGATGACGCTGTTGATGACGCCTTTCTTGAAACCCTGCGCTTCGACCGCCACGGTGTAAGTGCCAGGAATCAAAAACGGCGCGTTGTAATTGCCTTCATCATCGGTCGTGTAATTGGTCGCCGAGCTTTTACCGATTTCGGTGACGGTGACTTTCGCGCCTTTGACGGCGGCTCCGGTGTTGTCTTTGACCGTGCCGAGAATGCTGCCGGTCGTGACTTGCGCGCTGACGCCAACGAACAGCGCCGTCAGCAAACAAACCGCTTTGAGCAGTTGAGAAACTCTGATTTGCATTGATCCTCCTGATAATGATGAGCGGGGGTTCACAAAGATGCGGCACGAGACAAACTCTTGCGCCGCAACGCTTGCGTAATTTTTTTCTTCCTCAAAGCCAGCTAGATGAGTAACGGTCTCTTTATTTGATGAGTCAGTGAATGCGAGAACCGCAAAGACATGCGCATTCTAACGGCGTTGCTCTAGGCTGACAAGAACTCCGCCGACAAAACTTTCGCTTATTTGGCGCGCCCGAAAAACGGAATCACGTCTTTTGAGTAATACGGCTCTTGCCGACCCCAAAAAATGTAGTCTGCCTTCAGCGAATCGGTGGCGAAGCCCAGCAGTTCAGCCACCGTGATGCGCTTGCCCGTCTTCGGGTTCACATCTTCGTAGTTGCCATCCTGCACCGCGATGCCCACCGGCACGGTTCCCGCGACTTCCCTGATTAACGGATAGGAACTGCCCAACTGCCCCGGACGCAACGGAGCAAGATCAGGGCCGCCTACGCCCACGTGCAACGCTTGCGCGGCCTGATAGACCGCGCGCAAATAGCCCTTGTCATTTGTCGGACGCCATTCGCCCGGCATGAAGTTAGCGTATTGCAACGCCACTGACTTGGGAAAAGCCCGTTTCAACGCCTTCATATTCGTGATGATCGCGTCGCGGTAAACTTCAAACGTAAAGCCTTTAGGAAAAAGCTTGCCGCTCTCACCGAACTCAACCGAAGTCTCCGCCATATTGATGCCTTCGATGCGCCCGTCGAACTCTTGGCCCAGCGCGAAAAGTAACTTATGAAACCGCTCTTGCACTGTCGGATCCCAACGACGAGCTACCCAGCCCGCCACGCGGGCGTGGGCTTCGTCGCCTTCCTGATAATCGTATTGCTTATCGGCTCCGCCGTGGTATTGGCTGTCGCGCAAAAGATAACGCGGCACGTTGATCCATTGCTCGCTGAAAGTAACATCCTGTAACTGAACAAATAACTTCTTCCCTTTGGCAGTTAGAAAAGCCAGGTCTTCCCGAATGGCGCTAAAATCGTATTTATCTTTCTCCGGTTCCAACAAGCGCCACGGATAAGTTAGCTGCGCGCCTTCCAGAGCTTTCGATTCGAGAAACGATGTAGCTGTTTTTATTTGCTCCCTTTCCTGACCGAAATAAATGTAATGACGCACCTGCTTCGCACTGACACAAGAGTAACTCTGTGTAATAAATAATCGACTCCAGTAGATTTTTTGAGCTTTACGCATTTTGGTAAATCAGTAC